>JAIOHN010000363.1 GCA_019912985.1 Anaerolineae bacterium
TATAATGACCGAATTATCTGGCCGCTGCGCCTGGGCGGGTGATGACCCGCTTTATGTGCGCTATCACGATGAGGAATGGGGCGTGCCGCTGCATGATGATCAGGTTCTGTTCGAGTTCCTCATTCTGGAAGGCGCACAGGCTGGTTTAAGCTGGATTACGATCCTGCGTAAGCGTGACTCCTATCGCGCAGCATTCGATCAATTTGATCCGCAAAAAGTGGCTCAATACGATGAAGCGAAGATCGCTTCGCTGCTGGCTGATCCGGGTATCGTCCGCAACCGCATGAAAATTCGCGCAGCCGTACAAAATGCGCAGGCATTCCTCAAGGTGCAGGCAGAATTTGGCAGCTTTGATACTTACATCTGGGGCTTTGTCGATGGCACACCAGTCGTAAACCACTGGCAAGCACTCCATGATATACCCGCCCAAACACCTCAGTCCGAGGCGATGAGCAAAGACCTCAAAAAACGTGGATTCAACTTTGTGGGTCCAACTATCTGCTACGCCTTTATGCAGGCTTGTGGGATGGTCAACGATCACACAGTTGACTGTTTCCGTCATTCACAGGTGTAACGCGCGACTTATTGAGCTTCGATATTCTGTCGATTCGATGTACTGGCATATCGCTGCTGGACTGATGAGAGCGAGGTGATCGCTATTCATAACCTCTCAGACGAAGAAGTTTCAATTACCCTCAACTTTGATTAAGGTCGATCACTTGCCCGATGTGTTAGGTAATAAACTCTACAAACCCGAAGATAGCGCACGCAAGCTGACGATGGAATCCTATGCTGATCATCGGTTACGGGTAATTGGCGGGCTCAGGTTGAAACACTCATGTTTTCGGACTGTGGGTAATTCTTCACATTTTGCAACGTTGAGCGCTGCTCACCTTCCAGGCGCGGCAGCACTGTAAAATTCCCATCCGTTTCCATTACCACCGCCCCCACGTCGTTCAACGATGTAAATCCCTGCGAGCGGACAGCGGCCAGCACTTCATCCTGAATCACGCGCTGGTGATGGAGTGCATCTGTCAGATATTCTCCCTGGTGAAAGAGTAAGGTTGGCTCGGCCTTCACAAAGCGGCGAACCAGTTTTGAGCGGACAGAGGTCCAGGTGATGACAAACTGCAACAGAATCAGCGTCACGAAAGCGACTGTACCCTCGGCCAGCGCAACCTCCTTCGACAACATGATCGAAGCCAGGGTTGAACCAAGCGCGACAGTCACTACCAGATCAAACGCATTCATTTTGGAAAGCGTTCGCTTACCAGAGATGCGCAGGAATACGATCAGGATAATATAGGCACCAATACCTGTGATCACTGTATTCACAAGATCGTACCAGCTATCAAAAAACATAGATTAGTCTTTGCTCTCTTGGCTTACTGACAAAAGTAGTGGCTTTATTGCCTGAGCTTGCACCGCCAAATTCACGCTGCTGCTATCAAGCCCCCGCAGTCAAACAGTCGAAATGGGATCTTGTTCATGCCTGATTGCTCGCTGCCACGACTCCCAATATGCTGCGATCCGATCCACAAACTGCTCTGGTTTCTCCACGTAAACACGCATCCCAATGGGCCGTGCCATCGCGTAGCACGCTTCACGCTGCTGCTGCAATAAGGCTTCCAGAATCTGCCGGTCAGCATCACGCGTCACGAGCTGCGGGTGGCTCAACAGCAGCTGGCTCAGCACGGCATAATCATTCGCTTCACCCAGGTAATCGGTAAGATCATGCAATGTATCTTCTGTTGCATCCAGCACATCAGGCCACAGTGGTTGCAGAATATCCAGGTGATAGCGCAGGTATTTAGCACGTTTGCGCCATTCATGAAAATGCGCCGGGGCGGGATCATCATAAGCGTCTTCGAAGCGCTTGCGTCCACGTTTGTAAACTCGGTGCAGCCCATCTTCCAAAGCGCGGAAATCGTCGTGTTCGATCGGCCACTGCTCAACACGCTCCCGCGCTTTTTCAATCGCCTGGTGAACCTGCTCGATGACGTTCTGCTCATCAAGATACTGGCTCAAACCTTTATGGCGATTGACCAGATGAGCGCGCAAATGCTCAAACACACCCGTTGCCACGCCGTCCTCGAATTTATCACGCAGTTTATCCACGATCTTAATCATCACCGCGCTGTCACGTAGTCCGGCGAATTTGTGTCCGGCATCCCGATAACAGGCATTTTCCCGCTTGTAGACCTCGTCGCCGATTTCATCTCGGACCAGGCGCAGCAGCCCACGAATCCGCTTAAAGTCCTTGCGCGATTCATGAATGCGGTCATCCTGATCAATCTCAGGATTGCCCATTGTCTCCAGCGCGTCGTCAATCTGCTCCAGAGCAATTCGCTGGACAGCTTCCGATATAGTTTCGTGCTCTTTAAGCGAGTAACCCATTATTTTCCTTACCTTGTGGCGATCATAACACCTGCTTACTATTTCGGCTGATCAGGATGACCGAAGTGACGGATTGATCCATTACAGGAACGCCGGGAAGATATGCTTTTCGTAAAACTTGAACATCGCATCTTGATCCGGCCCGATCTGGTGAACATAAATGTGCTCGATCCCGGCGTCCAGAAAGGCCTGGACTTTCTGCTTATGCGCCTCCACATCATTGCCGCACACAATAGCTTCCGCGATGTCCTCTTCTGTCACGTTCTTTGCGGCTTGCTCGAAATGGGCGGGGGTCGGCAGCTCCTGTGATAATTCGCCTTTGAGCCCGGCAGTCGGCCATAGATCGAGCACGATTTTGCGTGCCTCGGCGGCATCTTCATGGCAGCATACAGTCAGTTTGCCATAATGCGGACGTGAGGAAGCCCCTTTCGCATCAAAGTTTTGAACGACTTCGGCATCTGACGAGGTGGTAATCAGTCCATCACCAATCTCGCCCGCCAGCGAGGCAGAGTTTTCACCGGCTGCTGCGATCATAATCGGAATGGGTTGTTCAGGCAGCGTGTAGAGGCGGGCGTTTTCGACTGTGTAATATTTGCCATAGAAGGTCGTACTCTCACCTTCCCACAGCTTCCGAATCACCTCCACTGCCTCGCGCAGCATATCACTGCGCCTTTCGTAAGGGGGCCAGTGATCGCCCAACACGTGCTCATTCAAATTCTCGCCGGTACCCAACCCAAAGAAAAAACGCCCTGGCATCATCGCGGCGGCAGTGGCAGCCGCCTGCGCCAGAATTGCCGGATGGATACGGATCAGCGGGCAGGTCACGCCCGTCCCCAACTGCATGCGCTCGGTAGAATAGGCGATCGCACCGATGAGACTCCACACAAAGGGACCTTCCCCCTGGCTATCCACCCAGGGATGAAAATGGTCAGAGATCAACGCAAACTTGAAACCCCGTGCTTCGGCCCGGCGGGCATCATCTACCAGATCGTTTGGGCGATGTTCTTCACTTGAAAGCGCATAGCCAAATTGCACCATATCTGTTTCCTTATTGAGCATCAACAAAACTCATGTGATTATCAACTGTGGGCAAATCCTCAGCACCCGCCGGACAGTTCATCTTGCTATAGGCCAGGTGGCAGGTTTGAGGCTAGCCCTGGTGCGGGAGAATAAAAAAAGCCCACCTGCAAAACAGATGAGCTTGCTGACCGTGCTGCGTAAATAGCGCAGAATATTTGGGGAAATTCACTTGATGCGGATGATACAGCTTACATCAGTACCTCGATATGCCGCTCAAGGTAGATCACGCCCTGCATCAGCGCGTCTTCGGCTTCCAGAGCATAGGAGCGGTCGAGCGCCTTCAGCAGCATCTGCCCACGATCCCCGGCAGCGTGAAGCTGTCCAAATCGCTGCTGCGAGTCCTGTGCCGGGCGACTGAACGGGAAAACCGACAGTGCCAGCGAAAACAGGCTGTAGTTTTTCACCGCGCCAATACATTCCAATGCGGCCAGCATTTCCAGCGCATAGCTGCCATGTTCGCCCTGGAAGAAGGTTTCAAGACAGCCATTGGCGACTTCGGTATCAAACCACAGCAGGTAGAAGACCATCCGTTCACCCGCAGCCAGTTCTGCGAAATCCAGCCCCTGCTGCGCTTGTTTGGTGGCGATCATATCCGCCAGCGCCAGCAGGATGATATAGGCGTCGTCCGCATCGAAAACGCGCTCGATTTCCGAAAATTCTCCATAAAGTGGTTGTGCAATCATGCAATTTACCCTGCAAAACGTACGGAATAAACAGGCGGGAAATCATGGCCCAGGCAGCGCCACGACTCGCCTCGATCTTGCGAAAGATAGACATTGCCGGTCGTCGTGCCGAATGCCAGCGTGTCGCCACGCACATCCAGCGCATGCCGGAAGGTCACATCATAACAATTTTCCTGCGGCAGTCCAGCGCGGAATATATTCCAGGACTTGCCGCCATCATCTGTGCGGCAGACACACAACGCCCGGTCCACTGCCATGCGCATCTCGTCACTGATGGCGGGCACCACCCAGGCGACGTCACTGTCCTCCGCATCGGTGGCGATGGCAAAGCCGAATTTTACAGGCCCGTCCTGCTGCGAAATATCCGTCCAGGACTGTCCACCATCGACACTGCGAAACACGCCACAGTGATTTTGCTGCCACAACACATCAGGATTGGAGGGACTGGCGAGCATAAAGTGCGGATCATGCCCCACTTCGGCATAGGGATTGGGCAGGAAATTGGCATATAAGCCTTTATTGCGCGGTGCCCAGCTGACTCCACCGTCTTTGGACTCAAACACACCGCCGACACTTATCCCGGCATAGATGTGATTGCTATCGCGTGGGTCAATCACCAGCGAGCACACCCCCGGCAAATCGCGTCCACCGCCGAACCAGTGTTCCTTGCGGCTGGGATGCTCCCACAGGCCGTCGACAAGCTGGAATGTGCAGCCATCATCCTCACTCTGGAAGAGGCCGCCTGGCTCGGTGCCGATATACAGACGCTGCGGTTGATCTGCCGGGCCGGGGGCGATATACCAGATGTAACTGAGCGTTGCCGGTTGCCCATCGGTCACTTCCGCGCCTTCAGGGTATTGCGGCACGGGGACTTCCTCCCACTGCTGGCCGTGATCGAGCGAAAAGTGCAGCTTCTGGCCCCAATGCCCGTGATCGACTGCCGCCCACAACTTATCTGTGCGTGCATCCAAAAAAGCGTATGAAACCGGCACACCATTGTGAAATTCACGCTGCACCTGACCGTCCAAGTCGATCAACAGCAGTCCCTTACGAGTTCCCAGAATAATTGTATCCATCAATCTTTTCCCCTTTTAACCACCGGAAAGCGCCTGAAACACAAACACTTTGCTATCTGCGTTCACCGCATCCTGCAAAGCCTCTCGATCATGGATCATCTCTTCGCCAATGAAGATGTTGACATGCTGGCGCAGTGTGCCGCGCTCATCCACGATGTAAGCGGCCAGCCCGGGATAGCGCTGATCCAACGCCGACACCACTTCGGCAACTGTGTCGCCTTCGATTGTGGTATCTGTCAGTTGTGGGAAAAAGCGCTGCAAGTTCTTGGTAAACTTGACGTGTGGCATTCGTACCCCCGTGATGAACTCCTCCTCTAAGTATAGAACAAACGTTCAAATGGTCAAGTTTGGAAATCAAAACCGGGTTTCCAATACGTTTCTTACGCCGCCTTTGCGACTCCCGCTTAAACTGATACGTATTATGAGTATGCAGCGGAAAGCCATTTTGCTGCGTGTATAATGAATCTGGCAGAATGAAGAGAAGGAACCCGATGAGAGTTATCGTTCATACTGGAAAAGGTGGCGTTGGTAAAACCAGCATTTCCGCAGCTACAGCCCTGCGCTGTGCCGAAATGGGCCTGAAAACCATCGTCATCAGCACGGATACGGCACACAGCCTGGGCGATGCCCTGGATAAAGAGATTGGCCCGGAGCCGATCGAGATTTTCCCAAATTTATGGGCGCAGGAAGTTGACGCCCGCTATTCGATGGACAAATACTGGGGGCGCGTCCAGCGTTACATGGTGGCGCTGTTCAGCCGCCAGGGTGTCCAGGATATTGTGGCGGAAGAAGTGACCATTCTGCCGGGTCTGGAAGAAGGCGCGCATCTGCTGTGGATTAACAAATATGTCGAAGATGACGAGTTTGATGTGCTGGTGGTCGATGCCGCCCCAACCGCCGAGACTCTGCGCCTGCTCAGCCTGCCGGATGTCACCCGCTGGTGGTTCGAGCGCATCCTCACGCTGACACGTGGCGCGGCCAAAATCCTGCGCCCGCTGGGCAAGATGATGAATCGCGGCGACAGCGTTCCCGATGAAGACGCCTGGCAGCAGGTGGAAGACCTGTTCAAGACCCTCGATAAAGTGCGCGACCTGCTGGCCGACCCGGAAATGAGCAGTATGCGGCTGGTGATTAACCCTGAGAAGATGGTTATCAAAGAGACCCAGCGCACCTATACCTATCTCAACCTCTATGGCTACGCTACCGACGCCATCCTCTGCAACCGGATCATCCCGGATGAGGTGAATGATCCTTACTTTGCCATGGCGAAGGATAACCAGAAGAAGAACCTGGAACTGGTCGGCGAAGCGTTTGGCGAGCTGCCCCTGCTCAAAGCACCACTGTTCGGCCAGGAAATGGGCGGACTGGACAGCCTGCGCAAGCTTGGAGAAGCGCTCTATGGTGACCGCAACCCGGCAGAGAAGATGTTTGACGGGCAGCCACACACCATTGTCAGCGATGAAAACGGCGTCCATACACTGATTGTACCGCTGCCGTTTGCCCGCAAAGATGACCTGGATATTTACCGCTCACGGGATGAGCTGACCCTGCGTGTAGGGCCTTATCGCCGTAACATCGTTTTACCGTATGCCCTTTGGGATTTGGAAATAGCTGATGCCAAATTTGACCAATCCACCCTCCGCATCCGCTTCGTCGCAGACGAAGCCAAACAACGGACACCATGAAACAGTGGCATTGATTGAGCAACCGCGTGAAAACCGCGTGATCGACCGCGTGCCGGAGGCGACACAGCCTATCTTACAACCGGCGCAGGAAATGCCGGAGACGCTGCCACCGCCCACTTACCACGAAATTCCACGGCGTCGGCGTTCGTTCAGCCTGCAATATCGTTTTATCCGCACGTTGAGTTGGGCCTTCTGGCTCATGATCCGGCTGTTATTCTGGTATTACGTGGTTGATCATCTACTTAGCAGGCATGAATATGTCC
>JAIOHN010000364.1 GCA_019912985.1 Anaerolineae bacterium
CCATCACCAGGGCCAAGATGAACACCCATGTCCAGCGGGATGAGGATGATCTTGTTGTTATCGGTGCGGGCGCTGTTGATGCGTGTAATCAGTTGCGTGCTGTTTTGTGCGATATAGCCGCGTACCGTACTGTTTGGGGCGACATCGCAGATGACTTGAACAACCTTCGCGCCATGCCCGCTGTTATCACCATTACTGACCGTACCGCTAAAGCAACTGTAATTCTGATTGCCTGTATTCACGCCTGTGAAACTGGTGTCGATGACCGCGATATTGACCCCACTGCCACGGATACTGGAGTCAAACCAGTCGGTGACGCCGATATGGTCAAGCGAATGGGGGATCACGCCACCGGCACCTGCCTGTGGCGGGACTGATGAATCGCCGGTTGAGCTCGCACGGTCAGGCAGGATGATGGACAGCACTGCACTGTTATTGATGAGAGCAGGAATGCTGTTGAGCGGAATCCGCGCTGCAACATAGCGGTCGGCTGTGAAATCTACTCGACCACCCACTGCTTCAATCAGTGGAACAAGGGCTTCACCGTTTGCATCTTCAGCCGCGCGTACAATCAGGTCTGCACGTTGTGCGTTATCCACTGTGATGAAATTCGCTTCGGCCAGCGCGAGTGCTGCAGCCTCATCGCCACTGAGATAGAGTGACACGACTTCGTAAAGCACTTCATTGAGCTTTTCACGGTCGGCTTCGGTTAGGCCAAGCGGGGCTGGAGTTGGCACGATGGCCTGATTCACGGGCGTGAAATCAATCAAGACGATGTTATCCAGCATGACCTGCCCAGTGGCCGAAAAAGCGATTTGACCATTGAGCAGCGGATTTACGTCTTCATAATTCAACACCGGCTGCCCATCCAAACTGATCTGAATCTGGCTGCTATGGGCATCTACGCTCAGGCTGTGCCAGGCGTTATTCTCGAGCGTAACTTCAGTGCTGGAGAGCAGGGTCGTTTCTTCGCCAGTGACGCGGGCAAGCACAACCTGTCCTGCATCCACTCTGAGCAGGTAATTTTCTTCTTGTGCACGGAAGCTGAAACTCAACCCGTTCTCGATGAGGCTGAAGCGTGTTTCCATGCGGAAATCCGCAAGATAAAGTGTATCTGCGGGCGCTAATGTGCCTGCGTCGGTGAGCAGCAGCGCGCTGTTGTTCTCGCCTGCTTCGACGATGCTGCCACCTTCACTGATGGTCCAACCAACCGGGTCGCCTTCAAAGTCGGCAATCAGGATGGGACGTGGGCCAGCAGGTGTCGGCTCAACAGTCGCTTCGGGTGTGCTTTCTTCAGTTGCTTCCTGTGTGGCTTCCTCAGTCGCTTCTTCGGTAAGTTCAGCCGTCGCTGTAGGTTCAGCAGTGGCAGGTGTCTCGGTCAGGGTGGGCAGGACAACTGGTTCATCCAACTTATTGATGACAATATTGTCAAACGCTACTGCGCCCTGACTATCTACTGAGGTGCTCAGTGTAATCATACCTGGCCCTAAAGGTGCCGGGTCAATGTAGCTAAACTGGACGACACCATCGACAGCTGTTGTAATCATGCTGCCAAGTGCCTGCACGTTGAGCTGTCGCCAGGTGGGTTCCTGAGCGTCATCGACAGGTGAGCCCTCTGCCAGCAGCGTGGTGCCACGATAAAGGTTTGCCTGGCCGTCATTCGCTAGCTCAATGCGGTAGCTTTCGCCGCTGCTGCGGAGCTCAATCGCGCCTGCCGCTTCAGCCCCGATGCGGAACTGCGCGGATAGCAGCACATGCGGCCAATCAACGTTGGCAATGGTCGCTGTTTCAGATGGTGTGCTGGCGCTCAGGAAGTTATTGCCATCCTCACTGATAAGCTGCCAACCAGCGCTGAGGATCCAACCGCTGGTATCGCCATCCTGAAAGTCATCCTGGAATATATCCACAGGGGCAGGAGGCGTGGTCGGTACGGCGGTTGCCTCGTCAGTGACTTCTACCGTTGGCTGGCTGGTAGGTTCTTCTGTCACTTCAAACGTAGCTTCTTCTGTAGGCTCCTCAGTGGGGGCGACAGTAGGCTCTTCGGTCGGCATTACCGTGGGCGGTTCTGTGACCTCGGCGGTGGCTTCTGGGGTCAGTGTTGGCTGATCGACAGAAGTATCGGGCTCTTCGGTGACTTCCTGAGCTAGCGTGAACTGCATCGCTGGGGAAACCAGACTAAAGAGCATGGAGAAAAGCATAATGCCGCTGAGAATCGCATTGGCGACACGTTTGCGGTGAGGGGTCATGCAAGCCTCCTAAAGCTGATGCTTGGCGTCTGATAATTGCAGGATAAAGCTGGTTGATGGTTTGTCATCGTTAACATTTCCAAGTTTGTCAGTTGTCAGCGAATAATCTGTTGCGGAAGTGTTTTAAACTGCTGACATCTTAATTACCGCTTAAGCCTGTGGAACGTTACGGGCAAATTTTGTGAAATTTGTAAAGATTTTACCGTGGTTTAGCGTGCTTCGATGAGATGAAGATGGAGACGGTGAACATTATGGGGGATTTCATGCAGGCTGAGTTGGGCCAGAATATCATCCGGACGCACATTTCCCTGCTCACCGGTAGCAAGGTGAGCGATCAAATCACCCTGCTCGTCGACTCGCAAATCGTGAATCAATGGGCGTAGATCATAGGCGCTTTTTCGATTCTTGCGCTCGACCATTTTGAGGATGGTGTCTTTTTCGAGAAGTTGCTGAATTCGTGTTTCGAGCAGGCTACGGTCAACAGGCTCTAAAAATTGAATACGATATTCTGCGCTCCGCACCAACGTTTGCAGTGCAGGTGTGTGTAAACTGGCTTCCTCGACACCGTAGATGCGCAAACCCTCAGGGCTGACACTCTGAAGATGCTCCACCAGCTGGTCAATTTCAATGACCTCTTTCAGGGATACATCTACAAGCTCGCATTCACTACTGATGCCCAGGGGAAGGGCCGTGGCGAGCTGTAGGCGTGGACGAGTATTAAAACCTCGTGAGTAAAGCAGCGGCAAATCTGCACGGCGCAGCACGCGTTCCCACACCTTTGCGATGTCAAGATTGCTGGTGTATTTTAGCGCGCCGAATTTGCCAAAAGTGATGATTAAGCGCTGTTTAGTTGGGGTGTTATCGTTGACCATGCTGGTATTGTAACGGTCACGGATCGCTGTCGCAATAGGCTAGACTAAGGTATAATCCCATGGGATAATTGCAATAGATATAAAGGTCGCTGTATGTCTACGTCAGAAGTCACACACCGCCGTGAAACTCGCCGCCTGATCCTTTTGCCATTTGCATTAGGGTTGCTGCTTATTATCGCGTGCGTGGTGGTGGTGCTGCTGCTTCGTCGTGGTTCACAGGTGTCGCTCGTTTCAGACCTGCTGGTCACAATATTTATGTTGTGCCCGGCGGTGCTGTGTATGCTGCCGATCACGATCCTCGTGATTATGTCGGCGTTTGGCATGAATCAAGTGCATGATTTAGCTGCTCGTCCGCTGCGTCAGATTGAATCATACAGCAAGCTGGTATCGAATAAGGCCGCGGAAACTTCTGCGCAGGTGAGCGAAAAGACGATTAACGTAAGTGCCCGTTTCGGTGCAGTTTATCGCCTGTTGAATACTTTTAACCGGTTACCTTCATCCCGGAGTGAAAACGATCATGAGTAACGATTCGCAAAGCAACTGGAAGTTACAGGTCTATGGCATCGGTCTTCTGGGGGGCGTGCTCTTTGGACTGGCTTCCGCTTACCTTTATAGCCGTGCCGCTGAGGAAGATGCGGAACACCAGGGCGGTAAGCCAGCGCGTATGTCTACAGCCCAATTGATCGGTCTGTTGCTGACCTCATTAGGGCTTATTCGTCAGATTGCCGAGTCCGGTAAAGTGAAAAAGTAGGTGCAGTGATGTGTGGACGTTTTGTGTTAACGGCAGATGCGGAACATATACAGTTGGCGTTTCAACTGAGTTCAACGCCGGAACCACATGCCCCGCGCTTCAATATCGCTCCGACGCAGCCTATCGCGGTAATTACCAACGAACACCCGCATGAACTCACTTTTCATCGCTGGGGATTGATCCCCTCCTGGGCGAAGGATCCGGCTATCGGGAACAAGATGATTAATGCACGGTCTGAGACAGCGGACGAAAAACCATCTTTTCGGTCTGCCTTCAAGCGCCGCCGCTGCTTGATCCCGGCAGATGGGTTTTTCGAATGGAAGAAGCAGGGCAGTAGTAAAACCCCGATGTTTATTCATATGAATGACAATCATGTGTTTGCATTCGCTGGCCTGTGGGAAGTCTGGTACAGTCCTGAGGGTGACGAACTCCGCACGGCGACCATTCTCACAACCGAGCCCAATACGCTGATGTCTGAAATTCATAATCGGATGCCGGTCATTCTACCGCGCAACGCTTATGATTTGTGGCTGACCCCTGGCGAAGCGCCAACAGAGGACCTCCGGCAGTTGATGAAGCCGTTTGATGCCCAGGCGATGGAGGCTTATCCTGTCTCGACATTTGTTAATCGGCCAGCCAATGACACGCCGGAAACGATCGAGCGCGTGAGCTAACGCCTCACTAATCCTGTGAGCGCTTATCGATTTCTGCTTTGAACGGGTCCTCGCCCGGCTTGATTAGGACTTTGCGGCTGCGACCACCTGCCTCAGGCGGCCCGATAATGCGCAGCTCGTAGAGCATATCAATGATGCGGGCTGCGCGCGGATAACCCAATCCCATTTTACGTTGAATGAGAGAGGCGGAAGCCTCACCTTCATTAATGACCAGTTCAATCGCTTCTTCGAGCATAGGATCTGTCTCAGAGAGGATTTCGCGTCGGGTGACGCCGCGCTCCCAGGGGCCAATGCCAATAGGCTTCATGTTGCCAGCCTGGATCTGCTCCTGGTGCCATTCTTTCCAGTATTTCGTAATCGCGCGAACTTCGTCGTCTGAGACAAAGCATCCCTGGATACGCCGTGGACCAGCCGCGTCGTTGGCTAAGTAAAGCATGTCACCATGCCCCAGCAGATTTTCTGCGCCGACTGTATCGAGGATCACCCGCGAGTCAATGCCGGATGCAACTGCAAAAGAAATACGTGTGGGGAAGTTGGCTTTAATGAGTCCGGTGATGACATCAACACTTGGACGTTGAGTTGCCACGATCAGATGAATGCCGACCGCGCGCGCCATTTGCGCCAGACGCGTAATCGAATGCTCGGTTTCTTCGGGGTGACTGAGCATCAAATCACCCACTTCATCAATCATCACCACCAGATAGGGCAGCTTTTCAGACTGCTGGCGACGTCCCAGGCGCGAATTAAAGGTATCGATGTTACGGGCAGCACTTTCTTCCAGCAGTTTGTAACGCCGGTCCATCTCGCGCGTACACCAGCGCAGTACACCGATAATACGCTCCTGGTCGGTTTCAACCGGGCCGACCAGATGGGGTAGGCCGTTAAAACGGCTAAGTTCCACCATCTTGGGATCGAGCATGATGAGTTTGACATCATCCGGTGTATTGTTAAGCACCAGTGACATCGTGATGGCAGCGATGAGCACCGATTTCCCAGAACCGGTGGTGCCTGCAACAAGTAAGTGCGGCATCTGGCCGATGTCAGCAGCTAGAGGTACACCAGAGACATCCCGCCCGAGCGGGACGAGTAGTGGCGCGCCCTTTTTCTTCATCAAGTCATAGAAGTAGCGACTTTCGAAAACCGAGCGCAGTGTGACGATGCTTGGTCGCTTGTTGGGAACTTCGATACCGACATAACTCTGCCCTGGCACGGGTGTTTCCAGGCGCAGTCGCTTGGCAGCCAGGGATAATGTGAGGTCGCTTGCCAGTGACGCAATCTTGTTGATGCGGGTCCGTTCGAGGACGGTTTCACCTTCGTCAGAGGTCTTTTCCTTAAACGGTTGAACCGCGTACTGGGTAACAGTCGGGCCGACTTTAACATCAACCACGTCAATATCAATATCAAATTCCAGCAATGTGTTTTCGATGAGGACCACATTGGTGTTGATTTCTTCCTCATCCGGCGGGACCATATCCGCATCTTGCAGCAGATTTAATGGCGGCAGCGGTGGGTCACGTCGCAGGATTTTTTTCGCTTCGCTCAGGCTTTCGACATTAAAGTAGCGCTTCAAACGTCCATCGGGCCGCATGACCA
>JAIOHN010000365.1 GCA_019912985.1 Anaerolineae bacterium
GTTTTTTGCGATGGAGCACAGCGAGGTTGAGCCGGACATCCTGGTGATGGCGAAGGGATTGGGCAGTGGAATGCCGATTTCCGGCATTGGCGCACGCAGCGAACTGATGGCTCGCTGGAAACCCGGCTCACATGGGGGAACGTATGGCGGAGGCAATGCAGTCGCCGCCGCCGCCGCGCTGGAAACCATTCACGTGATTCAGGATGAAAAGCTGGTCGAAAACGCGGCAGCGATGGGCGCACGATTGAGCGAGGGCCTGCGACGTTTGCAGGCACAGCAGCCGGTGATTGGCGATGTGCGCGGGCCAGGGTTGATGATCGGCACGGAATTTACCACGCCGGATGGGCAGCCGGATAAAGTCACGACCAAGTCAGTGCAGCAAGCCTGTCTCAAGCGCAATCTGCTACTGCTGACCTGCGGGACGTATGAGAATGTCATCCGCTGGATTCCGCCGCTGGTGGTCAACAGCGATCAGATCGACGAGGGGCTGGCGATTTTTGAGGCGGCGCTGGCCGAAGTTACGACCAGCGAGGCCGTCTAAGAATCAGCCGCCGATGTGGTACATCTGCACTTTTTCGCGGCGTGGGGTGGTCATTTCTGAGCGTTCTTCGCTGTAACGGTCAATGCGACTGCCCCAGGTGTTGCGGATAATCGCTTCCAGGTCGTCATCGCTGGCTCCATCACGCATCGGGCCGCGCAAGTCCGTTCCCTCACTGGCGAAGAGGCAAGTAAAGAGACTGCCTTCCGGCGATAATCGCATACGCGAGCAATCCCCACAAAACGGCTGGGTCACTGAGGTAATCAGGCCGATTTCCCCGCTGCCATCGCGGTAACGATAGCGCCGCGCGACTTCGCTGCGATAGTTGCGCTCGATCGGTTCTAAGGGCAGCTCGGCATCAATGCGCGCCACGATCTCTTTGGCGGAGACGACATCATCCATCTTCCAGCCGTTCATCGTGCCGACATCCATATACTCGATGAAGCGTATAATCCAGCCACGTTCACGGGCATAGCGTGCCAGATCGACAATCGTGTGATCATTGACGCCGCGCTGCACAACGGTGTTGATCTTGATCGGCGCAAAACCGACCTGCTCCGCCGCTGCGATGCCTTCCAGCACTTTGTCCACGCTTGCCCGGCGTCCATTCATGCGCTGGAACACCTCATCATCAAGCGAGTCCAGGCTGACGGTTACACGCTGCAAGCCTGCCTCACGCAGGGCCTCGGCTTTTTGCGGGAGAAAATAAGCATTGGTGGTCAGCGCCAGATCGTCGACACCGTCGATGGGTGCTAACATCGCCACCAGTTTTTCAAGGTCCTGACGCACCAGGGGTTCACCGCCGGTCAGCCGCAGCTTGACCGCCCCTAAACGCACCAGAATCTGCGTCAGGCGCGTAATCTCCTCAAAGCTCAACAACTCCTCACGCGGGAGGAAACGGTAGCCCTCGCCAAACACCTCGGCAGGCATACAGTAAGCACAGCGGAAATTGCAACGGTCGGTCACAGAAATGCGCAGGTCGCGCAGGGGTCGGTTGAATTTATCGGTAATCATCATCGTACCAGAATTTGCCCATTTGTTCTTTTTTATTATAGCACATCGCAGTACACTCATGTCTAAGCTTAAACGCGAAATAGGTCAGAATTCTTACATGACACATCTCATATGTTCATCTTGTGGTCAACCAGCGGCCCCGCTTGATTGGCAGTGCCGGAATGACGGGCAGCCGCTGGAAATCGCGGACCTACCGGCATTTGACACAACCAAAATCAACAGCGACGATTGGTCGGTCTGGCGGTATGAGGCGATGCTGCCGGTGACACGGCAGGTTTCCCTGGGGGAGGGTGGCACGCCGCTGGTCGAGACCTCCATTCAGGGGATGCAGTTCCATGCCAAGCTGGAATACCTCAACCCAACCGGCTCGTATAAAGATCGCGGCACGGTAACGCTGCTCAATTACCTGCTGGCGCAGGGTGTGACGGAAGTCATCGAGGATTCGTCGGGCAACGCCGGGGCATCACTGGCGGCTTATGCAGCGGCAGCGGGCATCACAGCGCGCATCTACACGCCGGAGAGCGCTCCTGTGGGGAAAAAGCGCCTGATTACGTCATTCGGCGCACGGTTGGTGGAAATCCCCGGCCCACGTGCCGCGACCACACAGGCGATTCTGGATGTCGCAAAATCCATCCCCTACGCCACCCACGCCTGGAATCCGTACTTTGGCCTGGGGCAGATGACGATTGCCTGGGAAGTGTGGGAGCAGCTTGGACGACGCGCACCGGACGCTGTCGTCTGCCCGGTGGGACAGGGGGGCTTGTTCCTGGGATTCGCGCGCGGGTTCAAGGCACTGCGAGATGCCGGGTTGATCGAGCGCCTGCCCAAATTGTACGCAGCGCAATCGGCGGCCTGCGATCCCATCGTGCGTGCCTGGGAACAGGGCCGCAAAGCCAGCAAGCCGGTCACGCAATCGCTCACAGTCGCGGATGGCATCGTCATCACACAGCCGGTGCGCAATCAGGCAGTGCTGGCGGCCATCTACGAAAGCGAAGGCGGCGCGCTGCGGGTTGCAGATGGGGATATTCTGGCGGCGAAAACGGCACTCAACCAGCGCGGCCTGATCGTGGAGCCGACAAGCGCGGTGCCGGTGGCGGCACTGCTGCGGGCAAAAATCGAAGGAACAGTGGTAATCCCACTCACGGGCAGCGGACTCAAAACCTTGTAAGCGGCTGTAAATCCCACTACAATGCCCGCGCTATGCGTAAATATGGGCTTCATATGGCGGTGTACGGGCTTTATCTGCTGGCGGCGGTGATGATCACCTGGCCGCTGGTCACGGTATTCTCGACCCGGCTGCTCGGTCATCCCTTTGGCGATTCCTACGAATACACCCGGCATATCTGGTGGATCACCCACGCGCTGCGCAGTGGTCAACCGCTTTTTGCGCAGCCGCTGCTGGTCTATCCGACCGGGCTGGATGGCGCGTGGCTGTGGGGCAACCCGCTGCAATCTTTTCCCGCGTGGTTATTCGCTTTTGTGCTGCCGCTGCCTGCCGCCTTCAATCTGATGGCGCTGCTGACGCTGGCGCTCAACGGCTGGACGCTGTACTGGCTGGTCTGGCGGCTGGTGAAGTCCCGACCAGCGGCAGTATTGGCCGGGCTGGTTTTCCTGGCGTATCCGCATTTTCAGGGGCAGCTTGGCGCAGGCCACACCGGGCTGCTGGTGCTGTGGCCGGTGCCGCTGTATGTGTGGGGTTTGTTTCAGCTCCGTGAAACGGTGACAACAAGCGGGCGACCCAATATGTCGCCTCTACAACGGGCTGTATTATTTACTGCGCTGATGTTTGTGGTCAGCCTGTGGGGCAACCAACTGCTGATCGTCTATCTGGTGGGGCCAGTTACGGCCCTGTTTGCGATATGGGCGCGACGTGACTGGCGTTGGCTGGCGCGAATCATCAGCGCCGCCGTAATAGGTGGGCTGGTCGCGCTGATCTTCTTTCTGCCGGTCATTCAGGACACGATCCATGCGCCGCCGTGGCTGGTCGAAGAAAGTGGTGATGTCGCCTTCAGCGCCGATTTGCTGGGACTGGTCACGCCATCGTTTCAAAATCCGCTGTACGGCCATCTGGATTACACGCATCGCATTCTGGGCGCAGACCCCTTCGAGCGGGTGGCTTACCTGGGTATTCTGCCGTTGCTGCTGGCCGGTCTGGCGGTGATCAAGCGACGCGAGGTGCGGCCCTGGCTGCTGCTGGCGGCGGTGGCGTGGGTGTTCTCGCTAGGGCCGCTGCTCAAAGTGCTGAATCAGGTGGTGGTGCTGCATCTGGGCGATTATGATTCCGCGATTACGCTGCCCTGGCTGGTGCTGCAAAAGCTGCCGCTGCTGAACATCACACGCACCCCGGCGCGCTTCCATTTCACGATCGGGCTGGCGCTGGCGATCATGGTCGGTTACGGGGCTGCATGGTTGTGGGAACGCATTCGCCTGCGCCTATCCATTCAATGGCTGGCGACGAGCATCGCTGCGCTGTTCATCCTGTTTGATTACCAATTTTTCTGGCCGTTTCCGACTATTCCAGGGGAAATTCCGCAGGCGATCACTACGCTTCAGGCTGACGACAGTGTGCGCGCGGTGCTAGACCTGCCGTGGGCGCATCTCCTGACGGATAAAGATGGGCTTTACCTGCAAACCGGTTACCAGAAGCCGATGCTCGGCGGGCATGTGACACGGCGCACCCCGGCCAACCCGGCGCAGATGACCGTGCTGCAAGACACGCTCGACCCGGCGCTGCTGGATGCGGCGGGCGCAGATGTCGTGATTGTGCATCAACAGTGGGATGAAACGGGCGCGGTGCTGGCGAATACCCGTGCAAAACTGGGCGATCCATTTTACGAAGATGCGCACATCGCCGCTTTCCGTGTGCAAGCGCCGGAATCCGCCGCTGACCCCACCATCATTACCAGCGCACTGGATTTACCGCTGCAAATCGACAATCGCTATCCACTTTATTTCTACGCTGCACAACCCGGCTGGCTGGATTTGAATATCGCGATGGAGGGAGAAGGGCGCAGACTGCACCTGCTATTGGATGATGAGGATGTTTATTGGGGTTCCACGGCAATCCAAACGCTGCCGCTGCCAGTCACCACAGAGGGTTATCACACGCTGACGCTGGCATTGGAGCCGTCCTGTCCGCAGCCGCTGAGTCCAGCGCTGACCTGTCCCACAATGACGACCCACACGTTAGCACTGGATAATTTCACAGCGAGCGAGCCGATTGAGCCGGTCACACTGACCCATGGAATCACGCTGGCGGCTGCGCAAATCAGCGTAGAAGATGATAGGCTGACTGCCGACCTGTGGTGGCAGTTTGGCGCACCGCTCCGCACAGATGATGTCCGCTTCGTGCATGTGTTGAATGCCGAGGGCGAACTGGTCGCGCAGGAGGATCGCGCACTGGAATTCAACGGTGCAGGCGCGATTGATAGCGTTCAACTGGACATCTATTCCTTACCACCGGGTGAGTATCGAGTCAGCACCGGCTGGTATCCCTATCCTGACACCACCCCATTCACCCAGGTAGATGGCAGCGAAGGACGGATTGCACTTGGCACGTTTAGCGTGGACTAAGCGGATTCTCCCGCACCTGGCGGCTTATGGGCTGTACTTCGCCGTGGCGATCTTTTTGACGTGGCCGCTGGCGGCGCAGCTTTCAACGCATCTGGCCGGGTTTGAGTATGGTGACAGCCGTGAGATGGCGCGCCACATCTGGTGGTATCAGGAGGCGCTGCGCACCGGCCAGCCGGTCTTTTTCCAACCGCTGCTGGGTTATCCTGACGGCATCGAAGGCGGTGTGCTGCTGTGGGCCAACCCGCAGCAGTTTTTCCCGGCGTGGCTGCTGGCGCTGGTGCTGCCACTGCCTGCGGCGGCCAATCTCGCCATACTGTTTTACATGGCGCTCAACGGCTGGGCGGCGTTTTTCCTGGCGCGTGACCTGCTCGACGGTGAAACGGTCCCGGCGCTGCTGGCCGGGCTGGTCTATATGGCTGCGCCCACCTTTCAGGCGCATATGGCAGGCGGTCATGCCGGGCTGCTGGTGGCCTGGGCTGCACCGCTCTACATCTGGGCGCTGCTGCATCTGATAAAAAGACGGTCGTGGCGCTGGTTTGGGCTGGCGGTGCTGTTTTTCATCCTCATCCCCGGCGGGCATATTTTGCAGGTGATTTACGTCACGATGCCGATCACAGCGCTGTTCCTCCTGTGGCGGTTGACCGCACGTGACTGGCGCGGATTGGGCTGGGTGCTGGCAGTGAATGCGGTTGGCGGGCTGCTGCTGGGGCTGTATCTGCTGCCGATTGCGGCGTCGATCTTCGGCACCAGTGCCTATACTGAAGAAGGGGGCTTTGTCCGTTACAGCATTGACCTGCTGAGTGTGGTTTCGCCCTCGTTTTTCCACCCCCTGTATCAGGTGCTGGATTATCCACGGCAGGTATTAGGCACCAATCTCGAAGAAGGCAGCAGCTATCTTGGATTGATCGCCGGGCTGCTGGCGTTGACCGGTATGCTGCGCAGTCGTGCGGCGCGACCCTGGCTGGCGCTGGCGTTGATGGCGTGGGTGCTGGCATTGGGGCCACTGCTGAAAGGGCTTGACCAGCCGCTGACCGTGAGCGCCAACAATTACGTCACGCCGCTAGCGCTGCCCTATGCGCTGCTGCAAAATCTGCCAGGATTCGGGCTGGCGCGCACGCCGGGGCGCTTTAACTTCGCGCTGGCACTGGCAGTGGCGCTGCTGGCCGGGTACGGGGCGCGTGAAATCGCAAAGGTGATCCATAAACCGGCGCTGCGAAGAAGCCTGTTGATCGGCGCTGCCTTCCTGATCGTACTGGATTATCGCTTCTTCTGGCCGTTTCCGACCTATCCCGCTGAGCTGCCGCAGGCGATTCATGCACTGGCCGAGCGAGAGGATATACGGGCGGTGTTCGACATCCCGTGGGAGAATACGGTCGCCGCCAAAGAAGCGCTGTATCTGCAAACCGCGCACTATAAGCCGCTGATCGCCGGGCATGTCACGCGCAGCACGCCGGTTGATCCCGCCAAGCTGACGGTGATGCAAGCCACGCTCGACCCGGTGCTGCTGAACGCAGCAGGCGCGGACGTGGTGATCGTCCATAAAAATTATGTCGATACGCTGGACGACATCCGCGCGCAGTTGGGCGATGCGCTGTACGAAGGGGCCGATTACGCGCTGTTTGAGGTGCCAAAACCCGCGCGGATGGCTGATCCGCCGATCTGGACAGCCAGTGATGGCATTGGTTATTTCCGCACGTTTGCGATCAACACGGTGGAAGGCGATCCGCTGCTGATCGACAACCGTCACAACCTGTACCTGTATGCGCCGCTGGATGGCTGGACGCTGCTGCGCACAACTTTGAGCGGGACAAACCGCAGCTTCGAACTCCAGTTAGATGGGGAGGCGTTCGGGCGCTGGAGCCTCGATGGTGAACTGGCGCTGGAAATTCCGCTGCCGGTGAGCCAGGGCTATCATACGATCACGCTGATCGCAGACCCGGCCTGCCCAGAGCATGTCCCGGAAGGGCTGCGCTGCCAGTCCGTCACAGTCAGCGAATTGACAATCTCCTCGGTTGAAGCGGCAGGTAGCTCCGGCATTCAATTTGCGAACGGAATCACCCTTGATTACGCAATGCCGCCCAGTGGATTTGAGGTCAATTCCATCTCGCTTTACTGGCAGTTCGAGCAACCACCACCAGAAGACTCCATTCGTTTTCTCAAAATTCTGGATGCGGACGGCAACCCGGTAGAGGAGATCGACAGTCCGCTGGATACCGGCGGCGCA
>JAIOHN010000366.1 GCA_019912985.1 Anaerolineae bacterium
CAGTAAGCTCTTGCTGCCATTCGACTTGCTGTGTGGTCACTGCTGCAGGTGACTGCATCCTACCAAATACCAGATAATCTTTCCCAGGTCCACGTCGCATTGCAGTTGTGGACTGAAGCATGGATAGTGATTCTTCGTTATCGCCCATCTGCGGTTCCCAGGGTGCCCAGTTAATCCCTGGATTGTCTTTGTTGAGCAGGCTGCCATCGCCTTTCAGCACAGCGCCCGGTATCTCGCCAACGACAAGATTAAACGCATTTTTGATAGCAAGGTGGTGTGGGTCCGCGCCATGACCAAAGCCCCCCTGAATCAGGATAAATTCATGATAGAGGAAGTGATACAGTGGGATTGACCCTTTCCACCACTCGTTCGCCGCTTCATGTTGCGGTGGCACCACACGAACATCACAGATTTGGAAGTGTGGGATCATGTACTCATTCACCGGCCCCTCGACCGAGAAAACGAGTTGCCGTGTGCCGTTCGTTTCTGCCGCGACAGTCGCTTTCTTCTGGTGAAATGACTCGGTGAGTTCGAGCATCGCCTCAGTCATCCAGTGTCCCGGAGCAGGGGGATGACCGTGTTCAGCACTATAGCAGGGAAAGGTGCTTGCACCGACATTCTGATCCAGGAACTGAATCCAATCCAACCCATAGTCAATGACTTGCTGCACAAAATCCTGAGCAGTTCGCATAGTCAAAACAGCACCGAGACAGCAGACATAACTGGGACGCCACCGCGCATCCCATTGTTCCTCCCATAATTTGTCCTGATGGGTTCGGCTGACTCCCTTCTGAGCATTCTGTTCCTCAAAGTAATCCACGCCATCGTAGCCGCTCCAGTAATGACCGGTGACCCAACGGGTTCCATTGCAGAAGGTGCCGACATGCCAGCCATGCTCACGGGCCAATGATGTGAATTCAGGCAGTGACTCACTGCCGACAGGCGGAAAACAGTCTGGATAAACCCACGGACCGCCGCGTTCCCAGGACATGATGACTGGAACCACATCAGATTCAATGCGCTGCGAAATATTTTCCAGGAGGGGGATAATCTTGGGGTAGGGCAGGAACTGCATATTGGGTTCCGCTGGCCCAAGATCGAGCTGGCCCTGCATACGAACCATGAGATGTGGCGGCGAATCCAACAGCCAGTCTGGAACATCGTCGCGCTCAGATAGTGGCTTCTCGGCCCAGTGCTGTTGAGCTGACCATGAGCGATAAATCTCTGCCGCCGTGTACCAGTCTCCAACAAAGCTGCCTATGGTAATCGCATATTCCAGTGTGCGCTCGCCATTTTGAGGCCAATCTCCAACGTGGTCGAAGCCCAGTCGCAACCCTGAGCGATGGTGAACAGGTTTGATGAGCTTAATGTAGCCGTCCGCATCGTTTGCCGCCATGTAGATGCCAGCGGACTGCGTATAATAGGCCAGGAATTGAGCGGTGACAAAGCCAGGATAGTGAAGCACAGCAGTGTTTTCTGGCCTCATCTGCCAGGCGTGAGGTGTATCCGGCTCAAGTTCGTAAGGCTGGGGATTTTGAAGCAGCCTCCCAGCACCGACCGGCCATACCAGGGCGGTTTCATCATTTACGCTACTAAGATCGTAGCGCAAAATCACGAAGGGATATTGAATATCGGTAATGTGCAGGTCGGTATGATTGCGAACCTGGAGTGTCCAATAGCTCAGTGGTTCGCTCTGATCCGCTTCAACCGATATAGAGACATCCAGGGACTGCTCACCAATGTGATGAAATTCCGCCGTGATTTGCCGTCGTGTGTCACTGAGCTGCTGCTGCTCAACGGTGATCGTGCTCGCTTGCGCTGAGGTAAGCTGCCGAAAGCGTTGTTCTGAGTCAAGATATTGAATCACGAAGGAGGGTGTATCTGGCAGCGCCTCGATAAACTCAAGTCCGGGCATAGACTTTCGCCCGAATGAGACGATCGCCCCGGTCGTTGAGTCGAGCTTCAGGATGTCGTTGGAAGTTTCTAAGTCTATTGTGGGCAACGCAAGCAATCCTCTTTTTATGAAGTGATGTTTTGACTGACAATCGCGTGATTTACTCGAAGCATCTAGCCTTTAACGGCACCCGCCGTTAATCCACGCATGAACTGCCGCTGCAAAAGAATAAATACAATGACGACCGGCAGCATCATCATGGTAATAAGCGCGAAACGATGCTCCTGCTGGACAATATTATCAAACTGGAAGATAAGTAGCCCCATCGGTAGCGTGTTTAGCTCATTCTTTGTCAGGAACAGCATCGGGAGCAGGAAATCATTCCATGCGCCCAGTCCGATAAAGATGCCCACCGTGGCGAGTGCTGGACGGGTAAGGGGCAGGAGGATGCGCCAGTAGATCGTGAAGCGCGACGCACCATCGACAATGGCAGCTTCTTCTAATTCTTTCGGGAGTGACTCGAAGAAGCCGCGCAGAATGAGGACGGCAAATGGCAGACCCAACGCGACATAAGGGCCGATCAACGCCAGATGCGTATTCAGAAGATTGAGAGCGTGGTTGACCTGATAGAGCGGGACCATCAACGCAGCGCTTTGGAGCATTAGCCCGGTTAGCAGCAGGAAAAACAGAGGTTCTCTCATGATAAAGTCAATTCGTGCAAACCCATAAGCTGCCAGTGATGCCAGAAATAGGACCAGGAAAACTGTTGCGGCGGTCACAATGGTGCTGTTCAATGCCAACCGTGGTACGTCAGCCTGCCAGAACACTTCCACAAATTTGGCGAAATCAATCTGCTGGGGGATAAGGCCAGGGTTTGTGAGTGTCTCGCCGGGGGCTTTCAGGGCGGTACTGAGCGCGACAATCCAGGGCAGAATCATAATGAGGGAAACGATAATCAGGATCACGTTCAGTACGAGATGTTGCGATTGCACTTGCAAACTATTTTTCTTCATAAGCATTCTGTACCTTCAGACAAACCGTTTGCTCATGTTGGGAACAATTCAAAGCCAGAAATCACGCTGAATCAGCCAAATAATCTGGCGCGCCCTTTGAGCAAAATAAGCTGGATAATGGTCACGACAGCCGATATAAACAGCAGCACGATGGAAAGTGCTGATGCATAACCGGTGTGATTGGTTTTAAACGCCAGATCATAGATTTGATAGGCCATCACCTCAGAGGCGTGATAGGGGCCGCCGCGTGAGAGCAAGAACACGAGTCCAAATTGGTTAATGGCACCGATGAAGCCAAGAATCAGTAAGGCACGTGTGGTGGACATCGTAAGCGGAATGGCAAGGTGAATCATTTGCCGGATACCGGTTGCGCCATCGACAGCAGCACTGTCGTAA
>JAIOHN010000036.1 GCA_019912985.1 Anaerolineae bacterium
AGTGTGGAGCACGCCGCTGGCGGGACGCGGCGACCGGCGAAAGGCCGGGGAGCCGGGTCGTTGGGAGCGCCGGAACCGCGCTATTGAAAAGAAAAGGAACGATGAACACCTATCAGGCCAAGCGCATACCGTTACACGACCTGCTCGCGGCGCTGGGACACCAACCCCGGCGGGAAGTCCGGGGCGAATTGTGGTATCTCAGCCCGCTGCGCCGGGAGGCGTCCGCGTCGTTCAAGGTCAACGTCGCGGGCAACGTCTGGTACGACTTCGGCGAGGGGCGGGGCGGCAACCTGCTCGATTTCGTGATGGCCTATTACCGCCTGGAAGGGGATGTGAAGGCCGCGCTGGAAAAGCTCGACGGTCTGGGGGTAAGCGCGGGCGAACCGGCTGCACCTGCTCCGGGGCGGGGCAAGCCGCCCGCCTCGTCCCGTAATGCGCCGGAAAGTTCCATCACTTTGGTCAAGACGCAAGTGCTGCGCAACCGGGCGCTGTTCGACTACCTGCACGCGCGGGGCATCAAGCCGATCACGGCCAGGCCGTTCGTGCAGGAAGCCTACTACACGCTGGCGGGCAGAGACCGCACCTTCTTCGCTCTTGCCTTTCCTAATGAGGCGGGCGGCTACGAGTTGCGCTCGAAGTATTTTCAGGGCGTGGTCGGCAGCAAAGACCTGTCCATCGTGCCGGGCCGTCCAGCCGGGGCGGTCGCGGTGTTCGAGGGATTCATGGATTTTCTGTCCTGGTTGACCCTTGAGGGCAGGCCCGCGCCGGACATGCCGGTGATCGTTCTGAACTCCGTCGCCCTGAAGGATAGGGCGGTCGAGGCGATCCGGCGCATGGACGCGGCGGCGGTGCATCTCTATCTCGACCATGACACCGGCGGCAGGGAGACCACCGCCTACCTGCAAGCCCAGCTTGCGGACAGGGAGGTGCGGGATCATGCGCCCCTGTATGCGGGGTACAAGGATGTCAACGAATTCCTGATGGGCCAGCGGGCGGAAGGCAGGGTCGCTGCGCGATGATGGCCGGAATCCGGCAGAAAAAATGCCGCCCCGGAAACGAGGCGGCGAAACGGCTCAGTATTCTTCGGCGAGCATGATCGTCAGCACCCGTACCGTCTGCTGAGGGTCGGCGGGGTCTTCGCTGCCGTGTTCCATATCCGGCGCGTAATAGTCGATCTTCCAGAAGATGCGGCGGCCCTCATGCTCGAAGGCTCCGAAGTCGCGTTCGCCGTAGGGATCGTTATCCGTGTCGAAGCTGTCGAAGTCCCGCACCTTCGCGGCGATACGGATTTGCGCTTCCGGCCCCAGCGCGGCCATGCCCTGCGTCATCACGATTTGGCACGGAACCCGTGTGCCGAATACCGGCATCATGCACTGTCTCCGGCACTGGTCGTTAATTTCTGCGATGCGTGCGGTGGTGTGGGTGTCTTGTTTCATCGAAGTCTCTCCTTTCTTGGGTTTTTCAACGGAGAGACGGCCAGCCGGTCGGCGAAGCCGCAGGGTCAACTGCCCACTCGTTTGCGCGGGCAGGCGGTTGACCCCTCGCGGCGCGACCGGCTAGAAGCGACGTTTCGGAAAAACCCTCCGGGAGAGATTTCAGGAACGGCGCACGCGATACCGCTGCTGTTGAAAAGAAAAACCTCGACCGGAAGGGGCATAGGGTCTTGATCTATCGTCACATTCATCGAGGATTGTCGTGATAATCGGATGCACGTGCCGACAGGATAGGTTAAACTCGCGGGCAAGGTCGGCCAGCGAATGGAAGGCAGGATAGATGCGCAACGAGGACATGATCTCGGCCAGCGAGATCAGCGAGTTTCTGTACTGCCACCGCGCATGGTGGTATCGGCTGCACGGA
The DNA here is from genome assembly GCA_019912985.1 of Anaerolineae bacterium. Lineage (GTDB taxonomy): Bacteria > Chloroflexota > Anaerolineae > Aggregatilineales > Phototrophicaceae > JAIOHN01. Next base: position 1,858 of record JAIOHN010000036.1, read on the forward strand.
GCGGCGAGCGCCAATCAGCCGGAGATGGATCGTGGAACCGGCGCACATGAGCGGCTCGGCCAGGAGGCCGGGCAGGTCGAACAGGGCCGCAGGCTCGGCCTGCAACTGGTGTGGGTCGCCCTGGGGCTGCTGGTGTTGTTCCTCATCGTCAAGGCAATGACCGGTTAGCAAACCCGATGAACGATTCGCTTGAGCTGATCGAGAAAATCTCAAAAGACCGGTTGCTGGAAGCCTGGGAGAAGGAGGATAAGGCCAGCGGACACACAGATATGTTCATGGATCAGCGAAGAGAGGAACATCGGGCACACGAAGGTCTGAATTATTACCTTGCGGCGCTTACCGAGAGGGGTCTTGAGCAGGTAGTGCTTGGGTGGCATCAGCATCCAGACCGGGAGAGGGTGAAACCCGGCGGTGAATTATTCTGGGACGTTGTAGCGCGGTACTGGCAAGAGATGGAGCGTAACCAGACTGACGACTGCCTGGGAAGATTACACACCATAAAAGGCGAGCTTGATGGAGTGTTCCGGGATTTCGAGAGTTTCGTGATGGCGGATTATAGTCTCGGTCGTCTGTTTAACTGCCGCGACCTGGCGGTAGACAGCGATCAGTATTTTCGGGATCACGGCGACGGCAAGTTATATGCCGGGAATTTCCACCGCTTTCCGGGATATGGATTGTGGATAAAAAAACACGGGTTCCGGCCAATCAAGGTCTACTATTGTGAAAGGCCCGCGTAGGCGATGCCTGATCTGCTGCTCCTGGTCGCGCTGGCGGTGCTGGTTTTCGGCGTGGCGCTGTGGTGGAGGGCGCGTCGCCGGTGGCGGCAACTGGACATGCCAGCGGGTACGCCGGTCTATCAGGATACGCGGGAGACGCCCGGCGGACTGCTGATCTCGCGGGGCTACGGGCTGAACGGGAAACCGGACTTCCTGTTGCGGCAGGGAGGGATGGTCATCCCGGTGGAAGTCAAGACGGGCAAGACCCCGGCGCGGCCTTATCCGGGGCACGTCATGCAACTGGCCGCCTATTGCGTGCTGGTGGAGGAAAATTACGGCGTGCGCCCGCCGCACGGGGTTATCCGGTATCCAGAGCGGCAGTTTACGGTCACGTTCACGGCGGCGCTGGAAGAGAGCCTGGCGAATATTCTCGATGCCATGCGCCAGCAGCGGCGCATGGCGGCGGTGCATCGCAGTCACAGCAATCCCAGGGTGTGCCGGGCGTGCGGGTATCGGGAACGGTGCGACGAGCGGTTGGGGGCTTGAGTGTGCGGCACTTTATGGCAGTGCGGGCCTGTTATAATGAAGGGATATTGATGTCTGCTCTATCAGTGAGGAAGTCAAGATGCCCTGGCGCGATGTGCAAGCTCTTCACATATACTACCCTGTTGTTCGTCTGTTCCCTAATGGCGGTTTCAATGCGAACTGGGGAAACGAGATTATTGGGAAAGTTATCAAGCCTATTGTGGAAGAGTACGCAATGCGCTGGCTCTGGATCACCCGTTATAATCAGCCTGTCGCTGAGACCCCACATCTGGGGACTATACCGCCTGACTACCAGTATCATCACCCCGATGTGCCTGATACTCCCTTAAATGCGTTTATCCTTTTTCGTCTTAGTATCGAAGACAAATCAGTGCAACAGCGTGCAACTGAGCTAGCACGTGCTGCCGGTTATTTCGTTGTAGATTGGCGGGATTATGACGTAGTACAGGATTTGGGCAGCAACCGTTTTATCCGGGAGGATGCCAGCGATACAGAACGGGTGGAGAGAGCCTATCAAATCGCCATGTTCATGGACACGGTTGCAAAGCTTCTCGTACATTCGCTTAGGGAAGAAAACGGGGAATGGAGAGTTGAACCGAACAGCGATAAGGCTCTTAACCCAGATGGTTCTTTTTTCCAGTCTGTTCACCATCTATTCTGTAACACGACGGAAGTGCCGTTATTCGTCCAAGTGAGATCGCCCTTTGCCAATGTGCGTGCGCAAGTTCGCTTCTGAGGGTACTATGCAAACCCCACTTCCACATGAGACACGGCGTTGTCGCGCAGGGAATAGATCAGGTGGAACGTCAACGCCGGGGTCTGGTTGTGAGAATATCTGCGGGCAAGAACATGTGAAGCGGGCGCTTGAAATTGCTGCTGCTGGTTCCCACAATGTGCGCCTCGTTGGGCCACCTGGGTCCGGCAAAAGTTTACTTTCACGGGCGCTCGCAGGTATTTTGCCCAGTCTCACCATGTCCGAAGCACTGGAAATCACGCGAATTTATTCGGTCACGGATATGCTTTCAGCAGATGAACCACTGGTCACACAGCGTCCATTCCAGAATCCACACCACACCATCAGCTCTGCGGGTTTGATTGGTGGCGGGACCATTCCCCGGCCAGGTTCTGTCAGTCTGAGTCACCGTGGTGTGCTGTTTTTGGATGAGATCAACGAATTCCCATCGCATGTACTTGAGTTGTTACGGCAGCCGATTGAGGACAAGCAGGTGACAATCAGCCGTGCCAAACAGACGCTGACGTTTCCCGCCAACTTCATGCTGATCGCCGCTCACAATCCCTGTCCATGCGGGTATTATGGCGATCCCACTCATCATTGTTCCTGCACACCCCACATGATTCAACGGTACCAGTCGAAGTTATCCGGTCCCCTGCTCGACCGCATTGACATCCATGTTGAAGTCCCTCGTGTGGAATATGACAAGCTCATGGATAACCGCCGTGGAGAGCTCAGCAGTGCAATTCAGGAGCGCGTAGAGCAGGCACGCCAGCTTCAACAGACCCGTTTCACCAATCTGGACGGAATTTTCGCCAATGGCGATATGGGTGTCAGTGACCTTCAGGAGTTTTGCATCCTCACGGACGATGCTCGACAGCTTCTGAATTTATCGGTCAGGAAGATGCAGCTCAGTGCGCGTTCCTACCATCGCATTCTGAAACTCAGCCGGACAATAGCCGATCTTGCGGCCAGCGAGTGCATTGAAGTCCCGCATGTAGCTGAAGCGATCCAATATCGCCCCAAGCAGCAGGTTTAGCGCTCTGCTAACGGGCCATCCATCCTCCATCCACCGGGAGAATGATCCCATTCACGAAATCTGACGCAGCCGACGCTAGAAATACCGCCGCGCCGACAACATCTGAAGACTCGCCCCACCGTCCTGCCGGGATGCGATCCAGAAGCGCCTGGTTACGCTGTGGATTGGCCCGAAGCGCGGCAGTATTATCCGTGCGGATGTAGCCCGGCGCGATTGCGTTCACCTGAATACCCAGCGACGCCCATTCATTTGCCAGCGCTTTTGTCACGCCGGCAAGGCCGTGCTTGGCGGCTGAGTATGGCGGCACCAGAATGCCACCCTGGAATGAGAGCAGTGAAGCGATGTTGATGATTTTACCGCTCCCCTGCGCAACCATCACGCGGCCAGCCGCCTGTGCCAGAAAAAATGCAGCCTTCAAATTAATCTGCATGACGGCATCCCAGTCTACTTCGGGATAATCCACGGCTGGAGTCCGGCGAACAATACCCGAATTGTTTACGAGAATATCCAGCCGTCCCAATTCCGAAACAACTTTATCAATCACTTCACCCAGGTCAGCCACAGTGGCCTGTTCAAGATCACATTGAATTGGCAGGAAACGTTTGCCAACAGCTTGAACTAATTGCTCAGTTTCCTCGTAACGTGTCGCATATAACCCAGCGATGTCTGCACCAGCTTCCGCCAGCGCCACCGCAATCGCCTGCCCGATCCCACGGCCACAACCGGTCACCAGTGCGACCTGACCGTCGAGCCGGAATGTATCCAGAACACCCATTCAAACTAACCCTTCACGCCGAAACCAGCCACACCCTGCACAAAATAACGTTGCAAGAACAAAAATACCACTACAATCGGCAGCGTGACAATGGTTGCCACCGTAAATACACGCGGGTAGTCCACCTGCCCGGAAATTTGCGCAGTGCGAAACATAAATCGCTGTGCCGCCAGAGCAATTGGCGCAATTTCCTGATTTCCGCCTGCGTAGACCAGCGGGTTGAGATAATCATTCCAGATAGTGACAAACTGCAAGATAACGATCACAGTCATGGCCGGACGGAGTAACGGCACATAAATTTTCCACAGAATTTGCAGTGTCCCCGCGCCATCAACTCGCGCGGCCTCTTCATAATCCGCCGGGATGACGAGATAGGCTTGTCGCATCAGGAAGATATAGAAAGCATTCACCAGACCAGGTAGCAGCAGTGCGCCCCAGGTGTTGATAAATCCGCTCCCCCCCTGCCCGGTAATATCGTTGCCACCAACCAGCGGAAAACGAGCCAGGCCGATAAACGTTGGGATGATATAGACCACGGCAGGCACCATCATCGAGGCCAGCAGCAGCATAAAAACTGTTTCGCGGCCACGAAATCGCAGGCGCGTAAACACGTAACCGCATAATACCGCCACCGTCGCTGGAATCAGGATATACCACCCCACC
>JAIOHN010000367.1 GCA_019912985.1 Anaerolineae bacterium
GGTGGTGAAAGGTAAGGTGGTGGGCGCGCTGGACGTGCAGTCGAACCAGGCGAACGCCTTTACGGAAGAAGACCTGGCGGTGCTGACCACCCTGGCGAATCAGATCGCCGTCGCCATCGACAACGCGCGGCTGTTTGAGCAAGCGGAGCATCGCGCCAGTGATATGAGCCTGTTGTTCGCTGTGACCACCGCAGCGGCTTCTGCTGAAAACCTGGAAGAAGCACTGCAAATGGTGACCGAAGACCTGCTCGACTCGATGAGTGCCCGGGCCGTTGCGATCTATCTACCGGTGGTCTATGTCGATGAACTGACCGATGAAACCTATAGCTACCTGCGCATGACTGCGGGTGCTGGAATCCCAGGGGCATTAAATCGCTTCAAAGAGGTCAAAGTAGGCGATTCAGACAACATGATTGGCACTGTCGCGTCGAATTTCCGCTCGACGATTATCGACAGGGTGCAGGAAGAACCGCTGTACCAATCACTGGTCGCGGATGCACAGGCGGCGATGGTCGTGCCGCTGGTTTCCGGCGCGCATCTGGTGGGTGTCATCGTGCTGGAAAGCGTGCAGGCCTTTGCCTACGATCACGAATCCCTGACACTGCTGCAAACGATGGGTGGTTCGCTCTCTGCAATCATCCAGAACGCGCAGCTGCTGGCACGGTTGCAGCAAACCAACGACCAGTTGTTGGAGTTGGACCGCATCAAGAGCGAATTCCTGGCGAACATGAGCCATGAGCTGCGGACACCGCTGAACTCGATCATCGGCTTCAGCCGTGTGATCTTGAAAGGCATTGACGGGCCGCTGACGGAGATGCAGGAGCAGGACCTGTCCACGATCTACGATAGTGGTCAGCATCTCCTCGGTTTGATTAACGACATCCTCGACCAGGCCAAGATTGCCGCAGGCAAGATGGAACTCAAGCCGGATTACTTCGATCTCAAGTCGGTCATCGAAGGCGTCCGTTCAATCGGTATCGGCCTGGTGAAAGAGAAGCAGGTCAGTATTCGGATGAATATCGAATCCGGTTTGCCCCAGGTCTATGCTGACGAATTCCGCACACGACAGGTGCTCATCAATCTGGTTTCCAATGCCGCCAAATTCACAACCGAGGGGTCCATCACACTCAGCGCCTATCGTTATTTCGATGTGGAAAACCAGCGGAATATGATACGCGTGGATGTGGCAGACACCGGTATCGGTATCGATGAGGATGACATGGATGTGCTGTTTGAGGCCTTCCGCCAGGTTGACTCATCACTGACCCGCACCGCAGGTGGCACTGGCCTGGGCCTGCCGATCTCGAAGTCGCTGGTTGAACTTCAGGGCGGCCAGATGATGCTGGATTCGAAAGTGAATGTAGGCTCGACCTTCAGCCTGACCCTTCCGCTGGAACCGGTTGATGTGGCAGCGGAAAAGCCTCAAGAGGAACTCGATCAGGCGGCCACGCTGGAACTCAAGCAGGTTAGCGCAGAAGACGAACTCGATAAGGACGATACACTGCGCTTGAAGAAAGCTGACGTGCGGAATGCCATTCGCAAAAATGGAAACGGCCACGATAAGGGCATCCCAACAGTGCTGCCACCCAAGCGGCAGCTGCTGGTGATCGAGGATAACCCGGATCGGGTCGATCAGTTCCGGCGCGTGCTCCAACGCGAAGGCTTTGATGTTTTTACGGCCTCTATCCCGCTGGAAGCGGAGGCCATGGCAAGTGGGCTGCGCCCCGCTGTGATTGTCATGGATGTAAATTTTGCCGAAGGTAAAGGCTGGGAAATCCTGTCGCGGATTAAAGACCGCGACGACACCTTTGATATTCCCGTGATTGTGGTGACGCTGAGCAGCGAATCCGAACGGGCGTATCAGGTAGGGGCATATCATTTCCTGCAACACCCGATCATGCCCGATCAATTGGTTGAATCGGTGCTGGAAGCTGAAAAAGAAAGCAGCGCCGAACGTATCTTGATTATCGACGATCAGCCTGAAAGCACACGCCTGCTGACGCAGGTGCTGGATATGCAGGGGAAATATCGCATTTTCTCGGCTCATAATGGGATCGAAGGGGTATCTATGGTGGCGCGACGCCGGCCTGACCTGGTGATTCTCGACTTGAGAATGCCGGAGATGGATGGTTTCGCGGTGTTAGAAGAATTGCGTGCCAATCCTGAAACCGCTAATATCCCTATCCTGGTAGTGACGGGCGATATGCTCACTTCCTCAGAGCACGATTTGCTGAGTAATGTCAGCCTGCTCTACAAAAGTGACATTAGCCTTGAAGATTACCAGCGTTTCATCACTGATGTCGAAACACAACTTCTACGAAACGGGGAATAAGTAATTGTCATTATCCAATCAAACAAAACATATCGAGCTGGAGTGCATCAACTGTCACACACGCGTTCCGTTGGACAAAAACATCTCTGGTTGCCCTAATTGCGGCGAGAATATCCTGGAAGCCCGCTATGATCTGAGCCAGCTTAATGTCCAGCAGTGGCTTCAAGAGTTGAAGCGCCGTGGGGATCGTTTGTGGCGCTACCATGAAGTGCTGCCGATCTACGACACGGCAAACATCGTCACGCTGGGTGAAGGCGGTACACCACTCATCAAGTCGAAGGCGCTGGCTGCCAGCCTGGGCCTGAAAAATCTGTATATCAAAGACGAGCGCCAGGGGCCAACTGGCAGCTTTAAAGACCGGCAGGCGACAGTGGCAGTCTCCGCACTGCGCGAGATGGGCGTGGATGAACTGGCGGTTGCCAGTACCGGCAATGTCGCTATCGCTTACGCGGCCTATTGTGCGCAGGCGGGCATCAAGCTGTGGGCTTTCTTCCCCAGTCTGGCTCCCGGCGATAAAATGCGTGAAGCAGCCCTCTATGGGGCTGAAGTGATGAAGATTACCGGCACCTACGACCAGACGAAAGAGCTGGCTGCGCATTTTGCCCGGACCAAAGGGGTCTTCCTCGACAAAGGCATCAAGAGTGTGGCGGCAATCGAAGCCATGAAAACGATGGCCTATGAGATCGCCGAGCAGCTCGGCCAGCAGATGGATGGTGGCGAGCACTGGCGGACGCCGGATTGGTTTTTGCAGGGTGTCAGCGGCGGCATGGGACCGATTGGCGTCGGCAAGGGCTTCCGCGAAATGTATGACTTCGGTCTGGTCGATAAAATGCCGTCGATGGGCCTGGTCCAATCGACTGGCTGCGCGCCGATGGTCGAAGCATTTGACCGTGGGCAGCGTATCGCCACACCGATTGATACACCGCAGACCATTATCGCCACCCTGGCGACCGGCAATCCTGGCCGCGCCTATGAGTTGTTGTATGATTATGTGCAGGAGTACGGCGGTTCGTTCGTCTCAGCGACCGATGAGGAAGCCTTCAATGCGATCCGCATCCTGGCGCGTCAGGATGGAATCTCCGTCGAACCGGCAACCGGCGTGACCTTCGCTGGCCTGTTCAAGATGGTGCGCGAGGGCATTATCAAGCCGGATGATGTCGTCGTGGTCAACTGCTCCGGCCATACCATGCCGGTGGAGACGCAAATTCTGGGCGATCAGTGGCAGCGACAGGTCGATCTCTCGCAGCAGTCGCAAACCCCGGTCATGCCAGAGGAAGGGTTGCTGTCTGCACTGGATCAGATGGATAAGCTGGTGCGGCGGATTGTCGTCGTCGAGGATAACCCTGACGCAGCGCGCCTGATGAGCCGTATCCTGCGCGCAAAAGGCAACTTTGATGTCCATATCGCCACAGATGGCGCAAAGGGGATCGAGATAATTCGTGAAATCCGGCCCGATCTGGTCATCACTGACCTGATGATGCCGGATGTCGATGGCTTTACCGTGATCGACACCATGAAATCCGACGAAAACATGAGCCACATTCCGATTATCGTGGTGACCGCGAAAGAGCTGACCGCGAAAGAACGCGCCCGCTTGAGCGGTGAAATCACACTGCTGCAAAAAGGCTCATTCCTCGATCAAGACTTTGTCCGAGAACTGGTCGAAGCATTGGAGTAGGGACTACCGGTGGCTGCAACCGGAAAAACCATTCTTTACATAGAAGATGACCCGGCAAGCCGCACACTCGTTGAAAGGACACTGCGATTTGCCGGGTATCATGTCCTGTTGGCCGAGCGTGGCCTGGAGGGCATCGACATGGCGCGCCGGTTGCTCCCGCACCTGGATATGGTGCTGACTGACATCAACCTGCCTGATATTAGTGGGCGCGAGATCACCACCATGCTGCGCAGCGATGCTCGTTTTGCTGATATTCCCATCGTCGCGCTGACCGCGCAGGCGATTGAGGATCAGCGTGAGTTGACAGCGGCAGCAGGCATCACGGGTTATCTCACCAAGCCGATTGATGTCGAAGCGCTGCCTGGACAGATCGAGCATTACCTGAGCGGCGGACGCGATAAATTCGACACCATCCGCCTGAATGATGCGCGCCTGCGCTATACCCAGGAGATCGTCGCGCGGTTGGAAACCCGCATCCGTGAGCTGGAAGCGACTAACGAAAATCTACGCCGCCTGGACCGGATGAAAGACACTTTTATCCAGTTAACCGCTCACGAACTGCGCACACCGCTGACGCTGGTGTTCGGTTACAGCCGCCTGCTGGAAGATCACCCGCAGATGCGCCTGCTGCTGGCCGCAGACGAAAACATCCAGGTGCTGCTGACCGGCTTGATCGAAGCGGTCGAGCGGATGGAAAGCCTCATCAATGAGATTTTGACCGTCAGCCGGGTCATGACCAACCAGATTGATATATCACTGGGGCCGGTGTCCTTACTGTATGTCATGGAGCGGGTGATCGACAGCTTCACGCAGCCGCTGGAAGAACGGCATCTGGAACTGTCGTGTGATGACCAGGGCTGGCCGGAGAAAATTCGCGCTGATGCGGAACTGCTGACACTGGCATTTTCGCATCTGGTGAGCAATGCCATTAAGTACACACCCAATGATGGCACAGTCACCATTAGCGCGAAAACGGGTGACGAGTCCGTGACCATTGCGATATGTGACAGCGGCATCGGCATCAGCAAGGAAGAGCAGCAGCACATCTTTGAACGCTTTCACACCGCCAGTGATACCATGCTGCATTCCACCAGCAAAACGGCATTTGGTGGCGGCGGTTTGGGGTTAGGGTTGGCCGTAGCGAAAAGCATCGTGCAGGCGCATGGTGGACGCATCTGGGTCGAAAGTGAAGGGTTGGACCCGGACCGCCTGCCTGGCAGCACGTTTTACGTTCAACTGCCGCTGGTTGCCAAACCGTTGCAACAAAACGCGCAAAAATAAAAAGAGTACGTTGTTGTGCAAAAACACTCCTATCCTGTAGGCGGTATTCTGGCCGCTGTTTTCACGCCGATATTCTTAGGGGTAGCGCCCGTACTGGGTAAAACGGCCATCAATGCCGGGGCGCAGCCTTTTACCGTGGCGACCCTCCGTACACTGGCAGCGGTCTTGCTGTTGTGGATCGCCTATCTCCTGTTTTTCCGCCGCTACATCTATATTTATCCCGCTGGGCTGCTGGGATGCGTGGTGGTGGGCATCGTCAATGGCATTGGCTCTCTCTTTTATTACAGCGGCCTGGGATTGGTGGATGCCGGGCTGGCGCAGCTGCTGAACGGCATGTATCTGGTGTTTGCGGTGGTGCTGGTGCGCATCACAGGTGAACGCCCCAACCGGCGCACGCTGGTGCGGGTGGGGATGGCACTGGTCGCGCTGGTGCTGCTCACAGGCTTCGGCGGTGAGGCGATTGATTGGTGGGGCGTGGGCCTCATGGTGGGCAGCGCCATCATGTTCGCCGGGACATTTATCCTCAGCCAGAACGTACTCTACGAAATGCCTTCTCCGACGGTAGCGCTCTACGTGCTGACGACGATGGGGCTGGTGGTATCAATGGTATGGCTGGCGACCGGTGCGCAGGATGTCACAGCCTTCGCAGACACGGCAATGATGCCAATTCTGCTCCTGGGTATCTCGACAGCTTTATCCCGGCTGGCGATGTTTGCGGGCGTGAAAATCCTGGGCAGTATGCAGACGGCGATCCTGGCGATTGCGGAAATCGCGGTTGCGCTGACGTTGGCATTTGTATTCCTGGGGGAGCGCCTGACAACCGAACAGTGGATCGGCGTAGGCATTCTGGGCCTCAGCATTTTGCTGGTGCGCCCGCGTGATCTCACCTCGCGCACATTTAATGCCGGGCGGCTGGTGCTGTTCAATATCGCGACACAGCAGTTCCAGTGGATCGCTTTTCACCGGGCGTTTGGTAAAGAAGATGCCGAAGGCAGTGACGTGATGTCGGAGCTTTCCGCAGCAGAGCTTCAATCAATCCGCCAGATGATGGGCGTGGACGGCAAACCGATGGACCCGTTCCCGATCAATCCAGCGGGTGAATATCATGTGGATTTGTCAGCGTTTTTGCCAGACCAACCCCAATCGTCGGAGCAACCTCCGTCTGACGATCAGTCATCGTAACCTGTGGCGCGGGCAAGATTTGACTGGCGGTGCTGATTCAAATGTAAGCTGCTTAGCTTTCTAGCAGCGCGAATGTTTCCTCAATATCTTCATAACGGATATGGACGGTTTCCTCGATCATCTCGCTGGACCCGCTGTTGAAGTCGGAAAAGCTGACTTCGGAGATCCAGGCTTTCTTGACCGTCCAACGACGAATTTCAACCCCGTCATCCACCGCGACAATCACCAGCGTGCGGGTGGGACGCGCGATGTCGGCAGCTGCGGCATAGGTATCCCGCAGCCAGGTATTAAAGGGGTTATGCGGGTCACGCTGCACCATTTTGGTAATCTTGAATGGCTCGGCGACTTTCTTGAGCTGGTTCGTGGTTTTCACTTCCAGCTTGAACGAAATAAGGCCGGATATGGTAAAAATGCCCGCAACCTGCTCACCGTCGATCTCAACCCGAAACTCATTGGCAACCAGGCTGTCAATCGCGCGGATGTTATTCTGCTGAGCAGGGATAATATCACTGGACATAGATTCGCTCCTGTGTGGTGGCACCCTATAAGATAAGTATACCTTATTATTGGCTGTTCTGGAAAAGCAGCACTATAATGGGTCAACGGGGGCGCAGCGCGGATGTTCCACAAATCACAGGCTGCGCCTTTGGCATAAGAGGGAACAGTGTGACGCGTTTAAAACGGTTAGCGCTTTTGACATTAATCATCATCACAGGCTGCGCTCCAGAAGTGGACGAATCGAGCGCGCCGCTGCCTACGGTCGCCAACTTGCCTTCCGTGACTCCCCCTGCTTACACACTGGATGCGGCGGAACGGGTGGCACGACAGTTTTTAGAGGCATGGCGCGCCAGTGATTTTGAGATGATGTACAACTTCATCAGCTTCGCCAACCGTGAAGCCACCCCGCTGGATGACTTTATCACGCTTTACCAGTCCTCTCAGGACACCATGACATTGCAAAACCTCGATTACACCATCACCAGCCAGATGCGCGATGAAGCGACCTCGCTGATGGTGCTGAGTTATGACATGACGTTTGATACCGATCTGGTCGGCAGCTTTAGCGACGACAACCGGACGCTGCGGCTGGTGTTTGATGAAACGGTCAACGAATGGCGGGTGGCGTGGTCGCCTGCCGATATTTTCGCGGCGATGGGCAATGGCGGGCGTCTGCGATTAGAACCACGCATTCCCAGTCGCGCCAATATCTACGACGCGGATGGCAATATCCTGGCCGATCAAAATGGTCGCGTGGTGACGGTCAACGTGGTCAAGCGCGACATCCCAGCCTATGAGACCTGTTTGGGCGTGCTGGCGCAGGCGCTCGATAAGCCTGTAGAGGATGTACGGCAGGTGCTGGACCAGCGTGGATTTGACCAGTTGGTCGAGATCGGCACCATTGAGCCGGGAACCTATGTGGAAGTCAACGGCCAGTTGGAGAGCGACTGCGGCGCACAGTTCCGTGACCGCCCGGTGCGGCGCTACGAAAATGGCACGCTCATGCCGCACATTCTGGGTTATGTCGGCTATCCCTCGGAGGATGAAATCCCGACTGTAGAGGCCGCTGGTTTTACGCAGGATTCGATTCTGGGGCGCAGCGGCATCGAGAAAAGCTGGGATGAAACCCTGCGTGGGCGTCCCGGCGGGCGGCTGATGATTGTCTCGCCCACTGGTCAGCAGGTAGTGCTGACTGAAGGCGCGTCGCGGCCCTCAGAAAGCATCTGGCTCACTATCGACACCGACCTGCAAACCTTTATCAACACGCTGCTTGATAATAGCTATCGTGAGGCCGCCGATTGGTGGGGGCAAACTTCAAAAGGCGCTTCAGCCGTCGTCATGGATATTAACACGGGCGCGATACTGGCGATGTCGAGTTATCCCACCTACGACGACAACGCCTTTAACCCTTTCCCGTCGATGGGACGTGCCGCCGCCAATGCCATAATCGAATCAGTGCAGAATGACCCCCGCCGCCCGGAATTGAATCGCGCGACGCTCGGTGTTTACCCGGCAGGATCGAGCTTTAAAGTTGTCCCGGCGATTGCCGCCGCCGACAGTGGTGTCTACGAGCTTGATCACCGCTACACCTGCACGGGCATCTGGACGCGCGATATTACGCGTTACGACTGGCTGCAAGGCGGTCATGGCACACTGACACTGGCGGGCGGCCTGATGAACAGCTGCAACCCCTATTTCTACGAAACTGGCTACCAG
>JAIOHN010000037.1 GCA_019912985.1 Anaerolineae bacterium
TTGTCGCGTCGTTCATTGGCAATCCCCCCATGAACCTGCTTCAATGCACAGTTGATACCAGTCAAAAATCGATCCAGTTTCTCGAAGAGTCGATCACTATCCAGTTGCCAGAAACGAGCAGTCATGCAGGGTTGAATATTAACCCCCATGAGCAGATTACGATGGGGATTCGCCCAGAATACATTCACATCAGGTCCGAACCTACGGAAACTGCTATCCCTGGTACGCTTTATGTTATCCAAAACCTGGGTGGCGAAATTCTCGTTATTGTGCGATTCGGGCAGCAGTTGTTATCGATTCGCATCTTTGAAGAAGAGACACCAGAATTGCCAGAGAAAGTCTGGCTCGACCTGGATTTTGATCATGTTTTCTTTTATGGACCCGATGGAAATCTCTTACAATAAGCACTATTGCCCTGAGCAGATTTGCGAACCCGAGGGATCATTGGTATTCAGCACCAATCCAGAAAGTATAAGAGCAGTAACGCGATTTTGTAGAACACACAACGGAAATAGAAAGCCTATCACGGTAGTGACAGGCTTTCGCAGTTGATCTGGAAATAATCATTCCTGCTTTGAGGCAAAACACCTACAATTCACCTTGCCGAAAACATCCTCATTAAGGCACAGTGAACTCAAACACCCATGAACCGGGGATACGCTGCTGGTCATCTCCGCCACTGCCAAAACCGATCAACTCAGTGATCTCCAGCCGCCACTCCCCCGTGTAATCCATCATCCCGGCAAAGTACGTGTAATCCTGGCAGGACGCTTCACCGTCCATGAAAGGCTGCACCCCACCGCCACCAGGTACTTCGCCCTCGTCGGTTGTAAGGTAGGGAATCGCGGTCCACTGTCGTGCTGGGTCAGGTGGCGTAAAGCAGATAACCACTCGCGTTTGAGATGGTGCAACTTTGACCTCGTGCAAACGGATGGTGATGTCCTGATCCGTGGTCGTGAGTGCCGTGTTGAACACCCGCTGGTCATCGACCAGTGGCACGCTGAAATCAAACGTGAAAGGCGTTTCCGGCCCCTCACGCATGTCGTCAAACTGCTCGATAGGCAGCCGGGTGCGCTGCTGCAAAGTCACACCATAAGGTGCAACTTCGAGGCGCAGATTAAGAAAAGGACTGTCGTCAGTATTGATCGGACTCAAGTCGTAGGTGCTGATCTCAAGCGCTCGATCTGAGGTGACAATGGTATCCGGTGGCGCGCCCCACCCCACAGCATCACCATTCTGGTCGATTAAGGCTCCCATCCCCTGATAGAAAGGAATCTCTTCCCCCGTGTCACGCAAGCTGAGTCTGTATACACTGCTTTCCAGATTCGTGTACGGCGTGCCTGCCTGTCCCTGAATGATGTAAGCAAGGGTCAGACGATTACCATCCGCATAGGCCCATTCCAGGGTGACAGTGAAGCCTTCATGGCTCTGGTTGATGCCAATCTCGTGGCCCAGCCCCTGCTCATAAATTGCCTTCAAACCTGCATCGAGATCAATGAACTGCTTCAAGAACACATTCATAGCGATCACCGTACCAATACCAACAGCCAACACAACAGCCAGGATTAGAGTGGCACGCCTGGACAGCCTTCTTTGCCAGCGTGGCCTTGCAGTCAGCACCTGTTTGGCCCTCCGGCGCTGCACAAACTCGCGTTTGAGCTGTTGGGCGAGTTCATTTTCAAAGCCTGCGCGGGCCTGCGGAGCAGACAATATCAGTTTGTTCTCAAATTCAGTCAAGGCCGCCATGATCTTCTTCCCGTTTGCCTGATTTTCGTCCATTTTCCTATCGGCCCTACTCATCCTGACGTTGTGACACTGCATACTGTTGTCGCAGTTCCTGTAAAGCCCGACTCAGGTAAGCCGAAACTGTTTTTTCACCGATGCCCAGCACCACTGCGATTTCATGATTGCGCAGACCACCGTAGTACCGCAAGGTGATGATCTCGCGCTTGCGCTCTGACAGGGTAAGAATCATCTGGTACAACTTTGCCGCCTCTTCAGTGTCGATAAACATCTCATCCGGTTTTGGCTCAGCCGCGACAAGGTTTTCGGCAGCATCCAGGGGCATTGGCGTCTCTGAGCGTCCGTTGCGGCGGTAATGATCCGTGATGGCATGACGTGCAATGACAAATAACCAGGCGGCAAAACTGATATGGCGTTCATTCCGCAGTTGGGTCAGGTTCTTAATCACTCGCAGGAAAATCTCAGAGACAAGATCCTCTGCTTCTCGCTGATCCTCGATGCGCGAGGCGACATACCCATAAACACGCTGGAAATAACGGTGGTAAAGCTGCTGGAAGGCGTCCAGGTCGTCCACTGCGCGTCTGACAAGTTCTTGTTCGTCCAGGTTATCCAGCATCACTCTTCCTTACGCTTACGATCTTATAGACGCGTAGAGAGACAAAATACTGCGATATTCGAATATTCTTCTACAGAAGGAATCAAAAAGAGTGGAAACATTTTTCGGCATGTTTCCACCCATACAGAATTTTATACTTACTTATACTCGTTTTACAAACAACTAGCCACCGAGGTACGCTTTTTGAATTTCACTATTCTGGGCAAGCTCGGAACTTAGGCCCGATAAGGTAACGGTACCCGTTTCAAGCACATAAGTGCGGGTAGCCAGCTTCAATGCGAGATGTGCATTTTGCTCAACCAGCAAAATCGTCTTACCTTCTTTGTTGATGTCTTTCAGAATATTGAATATCTCACGTACGAGAATCGGTGCAAGGCCCATGGATGGTTCATCCAGCAGCACCAAATCGCCACCCGTGACCAGCGCACGCCCGACTGCCAGCATCTGCTGCTCACC
>JAIOHN010000038.1 GCA_019912985.1 Anaerolineae bacterium
GCCGTTGGCGTAGGTGTAGAACTCGCCGTCACCGTGAACGTCGCGCTAGGGGTCAGCGCTTCTACCTCGAGAACCGGCAGTGTTTCTAAATCATCGACCCATCGAACCAGATTACGCGCGATCCAGCCAAAATCATCCTCAAAACGGAACATGATCCAGGTGGTATCGGCGTTCCGTCCTACGGGCGCTTCAATAATATCACCCGTGCGAAGCGTCCCCAGGCGGAGATAGGTACGACCCGGCCCAGCACGAACAAATGCGCCCTGCAAATCATTGACATTGACCCAGTTTCCAACCGGCGTCGCCGTTGGGAAAAACGGCGTCACACTGGGTATAGCTGATTCAGGTGTAGGGGTGAGATCGGCCTCACTCATCACGGGCAAAGCATCAATATCTTCGACCCAGTTCGCAAGGTCACGGCGAATCCAGCCAAAGCCGTTGTTATAACGGATAAGCACCCAATCCGCGGCTTCGTTGCGACTCAGCGGCAGCACAAAATCGTCCAGACGCAAACTGCCAACAGGCAGGTAATTTTCACCTGGCCCGCCACGCACATATACATCAGGCCTGCTTACAAGGCTAATGGCTGGTGTAGGCGTTGGTTGGGTGGTGGGCTGAGCTTGAACCAACCCTACCCCAAGCAGCATAAACACCAGTACTGGCATCAGAAACAGACGCCGTTTCAATATGCCAAAACCCCGCTTCCCAGAATCACAAATGTCGTATGTTAACACGCATGTTGCAAGTTACCAAGTGGGGCTTTAGCCTTCGCTCATCATCTCGTCGGCAGGCGCAATGGTGAATGTCATTGCTTCTTCGAGCTGAGCACCATCAGCAAACAGGCGCACAGACCAGCTGCCCGGTGCGAGGTCAACCACATCACTCGAAATATCAAACCAGATACAGAGCTGGTCGGCGTTACGATCCACCACCCAACTATCCTCACGGATGGGATTACCTTCGTAATACCAGCTTGCGCTCATCTGGACGCCCGAAGTGATGTTGTAGACGATCAAAGTAGCGTAAATACGCTGTACACTGGCATCAAACTGAACGCGCGCATCTTCGACACAACCATCCGACTCACGAATGCTCGCGGATGTGCCGGTCTTTACGAACCAGCGCCGGTTGGGATCAAGTCCAACAGGGGTAGCAATCGTGTTAACCACCACACTGCCTGAATCCAGTGGATCTCTGGCACGTACCGTCGCCAACAGCACCCGGTTGACCATCTGGATTTCTGCGGCCTGAGTGCCAGCAGCCTCTGCGGTCATGCGCACATCCTCCGCCTCGCTGGTGGCACGTTGAGCAATTTCAGTCGCCTGCGCGACATAACCCAGGTTTTCACTTTGGAGTGTCGCAGGCACATCCGGCGGGCTAAGTACCTGACACCCACTTAACAGCATCCACAAAACCGCCAACCACAAAAATTTCAAAGCATTCCCTCCATAGAGGGCTATTATAAAATAAAAACCGACTGTAGCAGCCGGTTTTTATAACTCTCTAAACCTTGTGATGTTATTTCACAGCCTGCACCTGAGCCGATAAGAACTCGATGGCAGCATCAAGCTGAAGATCCGTATCCGGCTCATCCAACGTACCTTCATCATTAGCGACCGCCCCATTGTTGACGATCACCTCAATATCCGGTTTAATGCCCTGGCTGTGAATCCAGTGGCCGTCGGGGGTTTTCCAACGTGCAATGGTCAGCCGTACACCTGCACCATTGACCAGTTCACGCCAGGTCTGCACAGTCCCTTTGCCGAAAGTCGTCTCACCGATAATCGTCGCCCTGCCCAGGTCCTGAAGCGCCCCAGCCACTAATTCGGATGCGCTCGCGCTGCCCTCATCAACCAGCAGCACCAGTGGCACATCTAAGCCTTGATAGGTGCCATTAGTTTCAAGGGTAAGCGGCTCACGGTCTGGGCCGAAGTCTTCGATCAAAACTGTGCTATCATCGACAAACGCGCTGGCAATATCAATCGCACTGTTCAGCAAGCCACCTGGATTGCCACGCAAATCCAGAATAAGACCATCACGATTATTCGCATCAATCTCAGTCAACGCCTCGTCAAGCTGTTGACGCGCGTCCGCTGTAAATTGGTACAGACGGACGTAGCCGATATTTCCATCTTCCACATGCGCTTCAATGTTCGGGATTTCAATGCGCGCGCGGGTGAGTGTGAAATCGATCAGATCATCATCACGGCGCATCGTAATCTGGACATCAGTGCCTTCTGGCCCACGCACTTTAAAAGCAATCTCCGATTGGGTAAGGCCGGCCACTTCTTCACCGTTCACTGCCACAAAGATGTCACCCGCTATAATACCCGCGGATTCTGCCGGACTACCTGGAAAGACGCTCACCACTTCAACACTACCACCTTCGTCTTCGATGGTGCGGATGGTCGCGCCAATGCCCTCAAATTCCCCTTCCAGATACTCATTTTGCATCTGGTAGACATCGGGAGGCATATACCCGCTAAATTCGTCTCCCAGAGCATTAATCATGCCGCTAATCGCACCATCCACCAGTTCAGCCTGTGTGACAGGCTGGTTATTGGGGTCCACATACTGGTCTTCAATGAGGTTATATACCTGCCAGAAGGGTTCAAAAACAGTGGTCGCATCTGCTGGAGGCGTCGTATCCAGACTCTGCGCAACGGTTGCTGCGGTCTGACTGCCCATCATGAAACCAACAAAGAAAATGACAACAAACATCAATCCAATCTGGATATAGCTAAAACGCGACCGCGCCCCGCGCTGGTTGTCCATCTGAAACTCCGAAATTTTATCATCCTGTTTGGACTTATATTATAGCCGGAGAGCAGTAACATCAACGTAAACACGGCATGAGAGCTGATTAAACCCTGCGGTCGTTAACTCAATGTTTGCCTCGATTGTTTATGACTCCACGAAAATCGGCGTAGATATTTCACTTGACTTGGACTCCATACCATGAATTACTGAAAGAGATGAACCTTTCGCTGCTGACCTCGTAACAGGGTTAAGTAAAGCCAAAAGGAGAAGCAGCCCCTTGCCCGCCGATGAAGAACTGGCATTGGGTGTCCAACAGGGAAATCGCAACGCGTTATCAGCGTTGGTCGAGCGACATCACAGCCCTTTAATGGGCTACCTGTATCGCATGACGGGCAGTGATCGTGGATTGGCCGAGGATTTAGCGCAGGAAACATTTTTGCGTGTGCTGCGGGCAATCCACCAGTATCGCTACCCACGCCCGTTTAAGCCCTGGCTCTACATGATTGCGACCAATCTCGCTCGCGATTACTACAAGCGCGCTGAGACGCGCTTCGTGGAAGCCATGCCTGACGACGATGGTCTGTCCGGGCAGCAGGCGGACCCGCCGGAAACAGTGTTAATAGATACCGACGAGGCACAGCAGGTTGCTACTGCTGTCATGCACCTGCCGGAGCACCAGCGGGAGACACTGGTGCTGCGTTATTACCAGGAGCTGTCCCTGGCTGAAATCGCCGAAATTCTGGATATACCAGTTGGCACGGTCAAGTCCCGTTTATCGTTGGGGATTCGCAACCTGAAGGCCTATTTGGAGCGACAATACTCATGAACGATGAACAACGGCGGCGCATGTTGCTTGAAGATCTGGGTACGGACGTCAATGACCTGCTGCCTATCATCGAGCAGCTTGGCAAATGGCAGGCACCACAGCCCAGTCACCAGCAGACAGCCAGCCTGATCGACCTCTTGAGCGCGAAACTGCCCGCTCAGCAACTATCCAGATGGCAGCGTCTGCGCGAATGGTGGCCGCTGCTGCTCATCCGCAGCCAGATGCGCGTGGTTCAGCGTGAGATCTGGATTGCGTCGGCGTTGGTCATGATATTGGGGACGTTGGTTACCCTGGCGATGAATACCATGATGATCAACGCACTGGCGATCATCGCCCCCCTGGTCGCGGCCTTTGGCGTCGCCCTGCTCTACGACTCCAACACCGAGCATGTGCTGGAGCTGGAAAATGCAACCGGCGCTTCGGTGCAGGTTCTGCTGCTGGCACGCCTGACACTGGTATTCGGCTTTGATCTGGTCATGGGCATTCTTGGCAGCGTGATTCTAGCCACAACGCAGACTCATATTTCGCTGTGGCCGCTGGTGCTGTCCTGGCTGGCACCGATGGCATTTCTATCCGCGCTGGCATTTCTGCTCAGCGTGCTGGTAGTTGATGCCATCATCGGCGCAGTCGTGAGTTTGGGCCTGTGGGCGCTCCACATTTTTTTGCGTTCAACGCCCGCTGATCACACCTTGATGATCGCCATTCTGTCGATGCCTGGCTTGAACACCCCCGGCAATTATGGTTTGTTGTTCGCTGCGGCCCTACTGCTCACCACGGTGGCATTGTGGGTGGTCGGCTCTGTTGAACGCAGCGTAGGAGCTTAATCTTGAGATACATCGTATTGTTATGCTTATTCGGCATTTTCCTGGATGGCAATGTAGTAAACGCACAGCCCCCGGCGGCGGATTCCTATTTCCGGCTGACGCTGGAAGAAACGCGACCTATCGCTGGTGGCGCGACACTGCTATTCGCGGGAGTGCTGTTGTGGGGTACGGGAGTTTTTGTGCAGGGTATCCGCCGTTATCCGCCAGCCATCGCCTGGCGCGCCAGCTTTCGTGCAGTAGGATGGATCGGCTTAGTGGTCAGTGCAGGGTTGATCTTGCTGCTGTTCCTCACCGAAACAGGTCTGGCAACTGGCTTACCCTGGACTGCGAAAAGTCGCGTGGTCGAACTTGTCATTCCGTTGGTGATGGCCGTGCAGGCGGCGCTCGTGTTTTCGCCAGATGACGAGCCTGCGCTTGAAGTGATGCTGGCCTGTCCCCGCAAAATCACCTGGGTCCTGATCGAGCGACTGCTGGTGCTGGCCTTGATCCAGGGCAGCCTCGCGCTGATCGGTGTCGCCATCTCGACGTATTTCGCTCCCGGTCAAGATCCGCTAATCATGATCATCCGCTGGATACCGCCCACGGTCTTGTTGACTGGCTTCGCTATCTATATCACCGTCCGGTCACGAGTGGCCGCCTTTGGTGCCACAGTCACGGGATTAATCTGGTTTGTGTTCGCGTTCTTCAGCGCTTCGCTTCTGCCCGATGGCATGACTTTCTGGCCGCTTAATTACCTGCAGCCATTTATCTGGATTATCAACCCATATTTGGAGCCAACCAGCCTCACGCTGGGCGATTACTGGCTCAACCGACTCTGTGTACTGTTATTGGGGGCCAATCTCATCGCGTTAACGCTCTATCTACTGCGCGACGAAGAACGTCTCTTGCTTGGCACTCGCAAATCTTCTGCAAATCAGGGAGGCTAGTATGCAGTTCCCCCAACTTCTCAGCATTGTGCGTTACGAATTTAAGATGCAATGGCGCGCCCGTGGCATCCTGGTCATCATGCTCGCGATCCTCAGTCTGAATGTCATCATCACACTTCTGACGGCTTCCAGTATGGAGGAGTATCCTCAGTTAGCTAGCGTGCCCGTCAGCCGTTTTCTTGCATCGATCTGGGCGCCCATGGCCGTCACGCTGATATTTGTGTTGCCCATCATCGCCGCTGACATCATCCCCAAAGATCGACAGTTAGGCACAGGCGAGATTATCGAATCAACACCACTTCAGCCTGGAACATATCTCGCCGGAAAAGTACTTTCGGTTTGGGCAGCAATGTTTGCCGGTTTGTTAATCATCATGATCGTGACATCGGTTATCTGGATGCTGGTTTTAGGCATATTTGATTGGCCCGGTTATCTGGAAATGTGGCTCATTGGCGTGGTCAGTCTGGTCATTCTCAACGGCAGCCTGGGAGTTTTGATTGCAGCCACGCAGCCCAGCCGCCGCCGGGCGATCATCGTCGCCATCGGGGTGTTTTTTATAGTGCCCTTTATCCTCAACATTACCGACACCCAGACTTTGATGGCCTACCTGAATCCTGTTCGTTATCCCATCCTGGGCTACTACCTGTTTTCGACTACCGCCCTGCAGAATTTCACCTTCGACAATATGGTGAAGGCGATTGCAATCGGGTTGGCCGAGGTGGCTGTGATCTGGGCGATGGTCTGGGGCTGGCTGCGCTGGAGGGAAAGCCGACCATGAGATATGGGTATCAACTACGGGCCATGGCATACTACGAAATCCTGATGATGTGGCGGCGTGGCAGCCTGCGGCTCGTTGTTATTGGCTTGCTTATCCTCCCTTTAGCTTACATCCTGATCGTACGGCCCGAAGCGTTAGCCGCGCAGCAGAGCGCGATTGAGGCTGGTGCGCAGGCAGCCACCCTGTTTGCAATTCGCACCAGTCTGATGGTCCTCACCAGCCTGCCGTTGTTGGCAACCATCTTGGTCGCATTACCAGTTTTGCTCAGTGAGGTCATCCCGCTGGACTTCCAACGCGGGATTCATCACTGGCTTTATGCCCTGCCACTATCCCACCGCAGTTATCTCTTCGGCAAGTTGTTAGGCGCGTGGGTCGGCGTGACTGCTGCCATGTGTTTCGCCGGGGCAGTGATCGGGCTGGCAGGCTGGTTGAGTTTTGGCCCATTCGATCTCGCGCTGTGGATCACCATGTGGAGCCTGGGGCTACTGGTATATGCCCTGTTCACCGTGGGATTGAGTGTGCTGCTGGCGACAACCCAGCCCAATCGCCGCCGCGCTGTGATGATCGGATTTGCGATTGTGCCATTCGTAGTTGGCGCATATAACATAGCGCCCATTGGTCTTTTCCAAGTTGATGCACTCATCAACCTGAGCGCCCTCAATCTCACCAATGAGCCACTCGCACTTGCGCCCTTACCCTCACTTTTGACGCCGGAGTTCATCGGCGCGGTGGCGGCAGTGCTGCTGCTCAGCGGCCTCATCGCGTGGTACCGGCTGCGACGCCTGGAATACACCTGATGAACCAAACCTACATCCATTCGCAACAGGGATTACTTACCGACTAAAAGGATACTCACCATGATCGAAATCCAGAATTTGACCAAAACCTACGCCGGGAAAGTCCAGGCGTTAAGAGACATCAACATGACCATCGGCGCGGGCATGTTTGGGCTGGTTGGCCCCAATGGCGCAGGGAAAACCACGCTGATGCGCATTATCGCCGGTCTGCTGCGCCCCAGTGGTGGCATCGTCCATGTCTTCGGCCATGATATGCAAACAGCCGATGGCAAACATGCGGCCAAGTCCGTGCTCGGTTATCTGCCACAGGAACTTGGCCTCTATCCCAATCTGACCGGGCGCGAATTTCTGGATTATATCGCCATCCTCAAAGGTGTGACCGACAGCCAGCAGCGCCGCCAGCAGATCGAGAACCTGTTAGAAACCACGCGGTTAGATGATGTGGCGGATCGCCGCCTGAAAACTTACTCCGGCGGTATGAAGCGACGCATCGGCATCGCCCAGGCGATGTTGGGCGATCCGAAGTTACTGATCGTCGACGAGCCGACCGTCGGCCTCGACCCTGAAGAGCGGGTTCGCATCCGCAATCTGCTGTCCGATATGGCAAGCCACTGCACGGTCATCCTCTCCACACATATCATTGAGGACATCAGCCACAGTTGTAACGATCTGGCGATCATCAACAAAGGCCAGGTATTCTTTCGCGGCAAACCAGGCGATATGATCGGCCTGACCCAGGGCAAAGTCTGGAATATCGTCACGTCTGGCGAGCGACCCAACAATGGGCTAATTGTTGTCTCCACCTTGCAGGTGCAGGACGGCGTTCAATATCGCGTGCTGGGTACACCTGACGAAGCCTATCATGCCACAGCGATTACCCCCAGCCTGGAGGACAGTTACATCTGGCTGATGCATGAGGCACAGCAGGATCAACCTGTAAACACAGCCAAACCAGTTTCCGCCTGAACTTGATTTTTGCTGGAATATATGCCTTAATTTAGCATCTCATACTATGCAAAATCAGGCATTTTTCTCTAGCAAATATGCAGCCAGTGTCAATCTTTTTCTAACATTTTTCGGCTACATTGGTTGCGTTGCAAGGAATCAAGCGAGGGATTTGGCAATGAAATGCCCTGTCTGTGTCACAGTCGAACTCAAAGAGATGGAACGCAGCGGAATTCAGGTAGATTATTGTCCCCATTGTCGAGGGGTGTGGCTCGATGAAGGCAAGCTGGAGTCGTTGATCGATCTGGCGCTGGAAGAGGAAGAAGCCGCTTACGGATACAATTGGCAGCAGGAGAAAATCCGTAAGCCGCAGCGCAAACCCTACAGCGATGCAGCGCCTTATGATCATGAGGAGCGGCGGAAGTCTCGTAAGCGGAGATCCTCAATCAAAGAAGCTTACGATATTTATGATTGAGGGCTGGTCCCAGTCTGCACCGGCACTATAACCACATACTTGCCGCATTCTCCAAAAAGCTGCACAATAGGCAGCCATTATTTGCAGTCCGTGGGGATAGACCAGTGCGCCCGATCACAATCAAAGCGATCAAATTTCATCCGATCTCATTACCCTATGTCGAGCCGTTTCGCACCAGCTTTGGTGAGGAACCCTTCAAAGCAGCGGTGCTGGTCGAACTCACCACAGAAGAAGGCGTGACTGGTTGGGGTGAAGCAGCTGTCGAGACAAAACCGGGTTACGGTCCGGAGACGATGATCACGGCGCTGCATATCCTGCCGCATTTCGTCAGCACACGGCTGGTTGGCAAGACAATCAACCACCCTACCGAGATTCCAGCCATGATCCGCGCCGTGCGCGGAAACAATCATGCCAAAGCCGGAGTCGAGGCGGCGGTATGGGATGCCTTTGCTAAGGCCAATGACATGCGGCTGGTTGAGCTTTTCGAAAGCTGCCTGTCTGAAGATCATCGTTCACGCGGCTATGCGACTGTCGGCGTTAGCATTGGCATTCGCCCTACGGTCGAAGCGACCGTCGAGATTATTCAGAAGCGCGTGGATCAGGGTTACAAGCGCATCAAACTCAAAATCGAGCCGGGGTGGGACGTGGAGCTGGCGAAAGGCGTCCGCGCTGCTTTCCCCGATGTCATGTTGATGCTCGATGCCAACAGCGCCTACACGCTGGCTGATGCGGATCATCTCAAACAGCTTGACGCGTACAATTTGCTGATGATCGAGCAGCCATTGGGCCACGAGGATATTTACCAGCACAGCCTGTTACAGCCGCAGCTGCAAACCCCGATTTGCCTCGATGAAAGCATCAAATCTGCCGACGATCTCCGGCTGGCGATCAAAGTCGGCGCTTGCCGCATCCTCAATCTTAAGCCTGCGCGGGTGGGTGGATTTACCGAAAGCCTCGAAATCTACAAGTTCTGCGTTGAACATGAAATACCATTGTGGATCGGCGGGATGCTGGAAACAGGCGTGGGGCGTGCCGGCAATACGGCTTTCGCGTCCCTGCCCGGCGTCACCCTCCCCTGCGATATTTCGGCTACGGATCGCTACTTCAAGCAGGACATCAGCGAGCCGCCATTTGTCCTCAGCCCGGATAGCACCCTGCCAGTGCCAGAAGGCCCGGGGATTGGTGTTGAGGTATTGAGTGACCGCGTAGAAAAAGCTGAGGCCGACTGGCAGGAGCGCGATCCTTTTGCATAAGCCAATTTGAATAGGGAGGCAGTTCCATGAGCGCCCAGCTTCAACCACTGGACTACGAGCGGTTGCCTTCCGAGGAGCAACTTCAACAATCGCGCGATTTTCTGGCGCGGATGAAAGAACGCCGCACCGTTCGTGAGTTTTCCACCGAGCCAGTGCCGTTCGAGCTGATCGAAAACGCCATTGCCACGGCTGCCACCGCGCCTTCCGGGGCTAATCAGCAGCCGTGGACTTTTGTCGTCGTCAGTGATCCTGATCTCAAACACCAGATTCGTGTCGCTGCTGAGCAAGAAGAAAAAGAAAGCTACGAACACCGGATGAGCCAGGAATGGCTGGAGGCGCTGTCGCATCTGGGCACAGACTGGCACAAACCCCATCTCGAAGATGCGCCCCACCTTATTATCGTGTTTCGCCAATCCTACGGCCTGATCATTGATCCCGATACCGGCGCAGAAACTAAAATCAAGCATTACTACAGTGAAGAATCGGTCGGCATCGCAATAGGTATGCTGCTGGCAAGCCTGCACCTGGCGGGATTAGCGACGCTGACCCATACGCCAAGCCCGATGGGCTTCCTCTGCGAAATCCTCCAACGTCCGCCCAACGAGCGCCCCTTTGTGGTCATTCCAGTCGGCTATCCAACTGAAAATGCTCAGGTGCCGATCATCACCAAAAAGCCCCTGTCAGAGATCATGATACATCTCAGCGGCTGAATCCTCCTCTTTCAAAAATTAAAGGTCGCAAGTCTAATCAATGGTGATAGACAAGACCCTATTCCATGATAGAATAGAGGGTATTATGGCACAACTCACTCCTGATGAGACGATTCTTGGCCTGTTGGCTGTTCGGCCCGGGCACGGCTACCAACTGCTGGATTGCTTTCGTGATCCAGCACAGTTGGGCGAGGTATGGAAACTCAGCACCAGCCAGCTCTATGCGGTACTCAAGCGCCTGAAGAAGCAGGGGGATATTGTGGGGGAAGAACTGACCTCGGTGGATGCTCCTTCGCGCATCGAGTATCACCTGACCGATCAGGGCCGTGAGCGTTTGCGCTGCTGGCTCCATCTGGTCGATCCCTCACCCAGCATCCACCGTGTACGTGTCGAGTTTCTCAGTCGTCTGTATGTCGCGCGCCTGATGGGTGTACCGACTTATGACATTGTCCGCACCCAGAAGATCGCCTGTCAGAGACAGCTTACAGCACTGCGCGCACACCGTGACACTGCTGAACCCGGTATCGGCTATCTGACCATCGAGCTGGTCATCGCACAATTACAGGCGGTGATCACCTGGATTGATCGCTGTGAGGTGATGCCCCGTACGAATGAAGAGGACATACCATGACCCGTAAGTTGACCCTTTGGTTGATTGCCCTACTGCTGCTCGGCACTTCCGTGCAAGCACAAGCACTCACTGAGTTGACCGTCTTTGCCGCCTCATCACTGACCGATGCATTTCTCGAAATCGGCACCGCCTTTGAATCAGCCAACCCCAATGTGCGCGTGGTGTTTAATTTTGGCGGATCTTCCACGCTTGCGACTCAGCTTATCGAGGGCGCGCCTGCGGATGTCTACGCCAGCGCCAACCCAAATCAGATGCAGGTGGCGCAAGAAGCCGGGCGAATCCTCAACGAACCGGCGATCTTTGCGCACAATGAACTGGTGCTGGTGACTCCCTCAGATAATCCTGCTGGAATTGAGTCCCTGCGCGATTTATCGGGTGACAACATCAAGCTGGTGGTGGCCGCGCCCGAAGTGCCAGTGCGCCAGTATACCGATACCATGCTTGAACAACTGGCTGCCGATGCGGACTTCGGGCCAGCTTACCGCGATGCGGTTTATGCCAATGTCGTCTCGGAAGAAAGCAATGTCCGCCAAGTCATGCTCAAAGTCGTCCTGGGCGAAGCGGACGCTGGCATTGTCTACAGCTCCGATGTCACGCCGGACGCATCAGATCAGGTGCTGCGATTCCCGATCCCGGCAGCAGTCAATACCATCGCCAATTATCCTATCGCCGTGACGACTGGCAGCAGCCACCCAGACCTGGCCCAATCCTTTGTGGATTTCGTGCGCGCATCAGAGGGTCAGGACATTCTTGTGAAATGGGGCTTTATCAGCATTGAGCCGCAAACTACCACCACCAGCACCGCTCCACAGGAGCTGACCCTGAACGCCCTGATGGCGATGCTTGCCACGCTGGTGAGAATCATCTGGGGTGGGGTGTTTTAAGGTTGCGGCTTCAACGTTTCCAAAGTCGCCGGTTATTGATCCTGTTGTTGGGCGGGCTGGCGCTGCTATTCTTAGCCGGCCCGATTTTTGTCCTGGTGGTACGTGGTATCACCACCCGCAGTTGGGAAGCACTCCCTGGCTCTGGCGTTTCACAGGCAGTGACACTCAGCCTGTTCACCACCTGCATCAGCGGCCTGCTCACCTTTGCCCTGGGAACACCGCTGGCTTATATTTTCGCGCGCTGGCAGTTTCGGGGAAAACGGCTGTTTAACATCCTTGTGGAGCTGCCTATCGTCCTCCCACCTGCAGTAGCGGGTTTAGCACTGCTTATTACGTTTGGGCGGCGTGGTTTGTTTGGTCCACTGCTGGATACCTGGGGAATCGCGCTGGCATTTACACCGGTCGCTGTGATTCTGGCGCAAACATTTGTTTCCGCGCCCTTTTATATCCGTGCGGCACAACTTGGCTTTGAAACCATCTCCCGCGAGATTGAAGATGCGGCCCGTGTGGATGGTGCATCGTCCTGGGCGCTTTTCCGCACGATTACACTGCCACTGGCGTCACGGGCGCTGGTGGCAGGATTAATCCTGAGTTGGGCACGAGCGCTTGGCGAATTTGGTGCGACAGTGCTGTTTGCGGGCAGCATTCAAGGCCGCACCCAGACTATGCCGCTACTGATCTATAACGTGCTCGAACGCGACCTGAATGCTGCCATCTGGACCGGTGTTATCCTGATTGGGCTGGCGACATTTGCGCTGCTGCTATCGCAGTGGTTAAAGCCGCCCCCAACTCAGACCACATAAGAGGTTAATAATTACATGGCCCCTGTGTGTAGACGTAACCGGCGCTGATCCAGCCCGTATGGTTATTGTAATTGACCTGGAACCAGCGGCGTGTGCGCTTTGAAGTCGCCAGCGGCAGGCCTTCTGGTACCACATCAAAAACAAGCCCATCCAGACCCGGAACGGCGCGTAACTTCAAGTTGAGCCAGGGGGTAACCACACAACCGGCTATCGACAGCGGCACACCACTATAGCTGGTTTGGACACCGGAAGCGCCCGGCAAATCACCGCCGGAAGTCGTTAGCACCAGTGTTCCCGCCTGAGAAATGCTGCCACAGGTGTAACCGCTGTTACTGCTGGCATTCGTCAAAATCACGGGCGGGCGAGGCGCTTCAGCGGCGTCCAGATAGACCAGACTACCGCCGCCCTGCAAGCAGACGGAGATCGTACCTTCAAATTCGACTTTTGAAATGCCATCACTGAGCAGCGCGAACACATCCACCGCGTGAATGACACCCAGTGCCAGAACACGCGGATTACCAATGCGTGCGCCACGGACGTTATCCAGAATCACGCCATTCTCAGCCAGCACTCGGCAGTAGATATTGCCGCCCGGCACGGACCCGGTGGAGACATCGGCGCGCACCACGGCGTTGGTTTGTCCATTCAAGTCCGCACACAGAGGAACCGGCGGTGGAGGGATCGGTGTTGTGGTGGGGATCGGCGTGGAAGTTACCTGGGCAGCCACCGCCTCCACCCCTGTTCTTACGGTGCTGCTCTCGTCCAGAGGCCCAGCGGCTTGAACGACTGTCAGCAGCCCTATCAGCCAGAAAGCAACCAACCAGCGCATCTTTGCGACTATTCGGTACATAGCGCTCCTCCCACTGCTTACTCTCATCATACCGCTAAACGCAGGAGCAATTTGTACATATTTAATATTGATCGTTATCTTGGGATGTGGTTACAATTCTACTTTGTTCATTCGTGAGGGAGATGCTATACTGCCCTCTCATGTTTACGCACTGGTAGAAATCTTAGAACGGAGCGCACAATGCGCGATGAACTGGTCGTGCTGGATCTTGAAACGACCGGCTTGGATGTCAATCTCGATTCGATTATTGAGATTGGAGCAGTAAGAACTCGTGATGGAATTATCCTGGATGAATATTCACAACTGGTAGATCCGGGCTTTCCTATTCCCTCCATGATCACCCACCTGACAGGTATTCAAACAGAAGATCTCGCTGGTAAACCCGGCATTAACGCGGTCCTACCCGCTTTAAAGAAGTTTATTGGCAGCGATCCAATCGTGGGTCACAACGTCACCTTCGATACATCTTTTCTGCAGCGTCATGGGCTGGCAAAAGATAACTTAAGAATCGACACTTACGATTTAGCCTCTGTATTGATTCCCCGTGCGCCGCGCTACAATCTCAACAGCCTGACCTCGCAGATGGAGATCGACATCGGTCAGGCGCATCGTGCGCTGGATGATGCCCGCGCGACGGCCCTCCTCTACTGGCAGTTGTGGAAAAAAGCGCTGGCATTGCCGTTTGATACCCTGTACGAAATCACAGAAGCAGCACGCGGCTTATCCTGGTTTGCGGAGCCTGTTTTCGAGGCAGCGCTCCGGGAGCGTCAGGCTGAAAGCCAGGAGTTGCCAGATGAGCTACCCGATGTCATGGGCCTGTTTGAGCCGTACACCTCGGAAGAACGTCCGCTCAGGCCAAATTATCCGCTGGAAACGATTGATCTGGACAAAATTGCCAGCATTCTTGATGAAAACGGCGCGCTGGCACAGACCATCCCCAATTATGAACACCGTCCGCAACAGATTGAGATGGCAAGATCGGTAGCCGAAGCCTTCAATACTGGTGATCATGTCATGATTGAGGCGGGTACCGGCACCGGTAAGTCACTGGCTTATCTGGTCCCGGCAGTGCTGTGGGCGGTGACCAACAACGAGCGCGTGGTCATCTCCACCAATACGATCAATCTTCAGGACCAGTTGATCCTGAAGGATATTCCCACGCTGCAGAAGGCGCTGAAAATACCGTTCCGGGCGACCCTGCTCAAAGGGCGCAGCAATTACCTCTGCCCGCGCCGGTTGGCCGCCATCCAACGCCGCCGCCCTAGCAGCGTCGACGAACTGCGCACCCTGGCGAAGATTCTCGTCTGGATGCTGGAAAGCAGTTCCGGCGACCGGGGCGAGATCACGCTGCGCGGCCCGGTGGAAAACAGCACCTGGCAGCGGTTAAGTGCAGAGGACGAAGGCTGCCTGCTGGAACGCTGCCACACGGCCATGAACGGGGCCTGCCCCTTTTTCAAAGCGCGCAAGAATGCCGAAACCGCTCACCTGCTGATCGTAAATCACGCGCTGCTTTTATCAGATGCGACGCGCGAAAATCGCGTCCTGCCAGATTATCGCTATCTGGTGCTGGATGAAGCCCATCACCTGGAAGATGCCGTTACCAACAGCTTCAGCTTCCGCCTGGATGAGATGACCTTCAAGCGCCGCTTGGCCGAACTGGGCAATGCGCAGCGCGGGTTATTGGGCGAAATTTTGCGGAGTGTAGGTCAGAGCGCCTCCGAGGCGGAAACCAGCAAACTCGCGGATTACGTCAATATCATCAGCGAAGTGGTCACCCTGATGAACCACCACATCAGCGAGTTTTATCGTTCCCTGACCCAGTTTGTGAACGACGTAGACTCCGGTCGTTCGTCAGATTACATCAACCAGATTCGTATCGTCCCCGAAATGCGTGAGCGTCATGCTTTTGCGACTGTTCAGCAAAGCTGGCAGGCGCTTGAGGAATTTATGGAAGGCATCAGCAAAGCCATGGAACGGCTCACTGCTGCTCTGCTCCATTTTGAGGACTATGACATCCCTGGCTTTAACGATCTGGTGAGCAGCACGGCAACCGCTGCCCGCTTCCTGGTAGAAACCCAACAACAGCTTTCGGCTTTCTTGATGGACCCCGACCCGAACACGATTTACTGGCTCAGCCTCAGCCAGGACACCAGTTACGCGCCAACCATCCAGACCGCGCCCCTGCACATCGGGCCGCTGGTCGAAAGTCATTTATGGGAGTCGAAAGAGTCAATTATCATGACCAGTGCTACGCTGCGCACCAACGGTAGCTTCAACTATCTACGCGGACGGCTCAACGCTGATCATGTCACCGAGGTCGAGGTCGGTTCACCTTTCAACTATCAAGATTCTACACTGGTCTACATTCCCACCGATATGCCAGAGCCAAACAACCGCGCCCAGTATCAGCAGTTTGTCGAGCGGGGATTGATCGAATTGGCAGCAGCACTCAATGGTCGCGTACTGGGGTTATTCACCAGTTACAGTCACCTGCGCCAGACCTCACAGGCCATCACACACCGGCTTGCCCTGGGGGACATCACTGTCTACGATCAAAGCGATGGCACCAGTCGTCAGGCTCTACTGGAAGGCTTCATGTCGACGGAGAAAGCTGTGCTTTTGGGGACGCGCAGTTTTTGGGAAGGCGTGGACATCCCTGGCGAGTCGCTCAGCGCGCTGGTCATCGTGCGCCTGCCCTTTGCCGTGCCATCCGATCCAATCTTCGCCGCACGGTCCGAGACCTACGACAACTCGTTCAACGAATACGCCATTCCCGATGCAATTTTGCGCTTTCGTCAGGGTTTCGGGCGGCTCATCCGCACCGCCACCGACCGGGGCATTGTCACCATTTTTGACCGACGCATTGTCAGCAAGCGTTATGGGATGAACTTCCTGGAATCGCTGCCCGATTGCACTATTCAGTATGGCGCACTCAAAATGCTGCCCGCAGCGGCGAAAGATTGGTTGAATCATACGTAAAAACGATCTTGTGCTCATGTTTCATTAGGGCGAACTATGTTAAAGTAAGTAGCGTGTAAGTTAGTGGTAGAGATAAGCAAATGCGTACACCGGCTGGCAAAGAGTGCCGTCATTATTATGAGGATTACTATCGCGGACGTGATATTCAAGAGTGCCGCCTGGTAAGAGGTAATCCTGACTCGCTGCCCTGGAAGCCCTCAGATTGCTCCCGCTGTCCCGTGCCGGATATTCTTGCGGCGAACGCAAGCCCTGATCTCGAACTTACGCTAACAATCAAGCCACGTCTGTTGGGGCTAGGCCGCACCTATGATGTGAAAGCCTATTGCATGCGCCACCACATCCCTGTTGAAGACCCACATACCGGCTGCCCTCAGTGTAACGCGGAGCGCCCGGGACTTGATATTTTCCGTCAGGCACTAGAGCAATCCGACGATGATTAAAGCGATCCTCCTCGACCTGGACAACACCCTGCTGCATAATGCGGATCGCGTTTTTGCGCCAGCGTATATGCAGCTTGTGGACGCCTACTTTGAGGAGCGCTGGGGTTACAAGCTCTTATCCCCGATCCTGGTCCAGATGATCCGCACCGTGAGCGGTTTGCACGATTTCCAACTCACGAACACCGCCACCGCCATCGGGTTAATTGCAGAAGCCACAGGTCTGACATCAGAAGAAATTGTGGCCGGGTTTGATGACTTTTACCGCCAGATTTATCCTCAGCTCGAGCGCTGTATAGAGCCGAACCCGGCCACGACTCAGCTTTTTGATTATCTTCGCCAGCAGGACTATGCGCTGGTGATTGCCACTAATCCATTGTATTCAGCGGAGGGTATTCGCCAGCGGCTAGCCTGGGCGGGTCTGCCCGATAAGTTGGACGATTACGCGCTGGTCACCAGCAGCGATAACATGCATTTCGCCAAGCCTGATCCCGGCTACTATGCTGAGATTATCGCGCGTATAGGGATCGAGCCGGATGAAGCGATCATGGTTGGGGACAATCCAATCAATGATCTGATACCTGCCCGTCTGATTGGCCTCCATACCTATCACGTGATGGATTACTATGATGGCAGTCCAGCAGATCAAGCTGATGGCAGCGGTAAGCTCAGCGATTTTCTGGAAGCTGTCTCGCGCGAGAACTGGCTCGAAACCTTGATTCCACAACCCCTGCAGCCAGAAACGATTGAGCCAGAAATGCGGGGCAACCTGGGAGCGCTTTTCGGCATGTTAGCGGATGTCAAATCACACCAGTGGCAGCAGCACCCCGACCCGGAAGAATGGTCGATTATTCAAATTGTCTGCCATCTATTGGAAAGCGAGAGGAAAGTGCAGCGGCCCCGCCTGCAACGTATCCTGGCAGAGGACAATCCATTCCTGGTCAGTCCACAGCCGCCGCCCGGCCCCCATGACGCCACATTGTGCGACGAAAATGGACTGCATGCTGCGCAGCGATTTATGGAAGCACGTCTGAAAACACTCGAATGGTTGGCCCAGTTGAAACCCCAAGACTGGCAGCGTCCGGCACGACATAGTATCTTTGGGGTAACCAACCTGTTGGAAATGGCGCATTTTACGGCGCAGCACGATCGCTTACATCTGAACCAGTTGTGTCAAACACTGGGGCGTTGTGATTAAATGAGGTAAACGTGGGTGATGAATCAAACAACCAGCATCAAGGAAACGAGCGCCAATCCTGCGGAGAGCACCTACACTGCGATTGTGCTGGCCCCGGAGACCAATCTGCCCTGGGCGCGTGAACTGCTCAACGCCCTCCAACCGACCCACACCGCTTCCAACATCGCACAGCTTATTCAGCTTCTCAAAAAGAAGAAAGTGGACGCGGTCATTGCTCTGGAACCAACCGAGGCACTGCTGGCATTTTTCCAATCCATTGAGCAGCACCGGATGATTCGGGTTCTGGTAACGGACCACTTTGATCGCAGTGATCTCCATGAGTCCGCTGATGTGGTTTGCCCACCGCTTCCCCGCTACATCCATCAACAGATCGGGCAGGCTGTACAGGCAAAAGCGGAAAGAAGCCGCCTGTACCAGGAAATCGAGCTGTTAAAGGCCGACAATCAGGCGCTCCAGGCCAAACTGGATGTTGAGCAGGAAACCATCCATGAACTTGAAGTATTAAAGTCCGCGATCGTGCGTAACGTCTCGCACGAGCTGCGCACACCGCTGCTGCAAGTCAAATCGGCGGTGGCACTAATGGACA
>JAIOHN010000368.1 GCA_019912985.1 Anaerolineae bacterium
CGAGTCACCCTCGGTTGCCGAATTTGCACAGGTTTATAGCCAGCTTGCGACAATATCAGATGGTATTATCTCTATTCATCCGTCTCGGCGGCTGTTTTCGAGCTGGGAAAATGCGTTAATGGCTGCCCGTCACATTGGCGGGCATTGTCCGATTGAAGTGATTGATTCGCAGACGCTTTCAACTGGGCAGGCCATGTTAGTCGATGTCGCCGCGAGGTGCATTCAGCAGGGAATATCATTTGATGAGGTCGTGCGTAAGGTTCGTGGAGCCGCAGATCTCGTCTACAGCATTTTTTGTGTGGATACATTGGACACGCTGCTGCAAAATAAGGTGTTGAGCAGCTCACATGCGATTTTAGGGTCGATGTTGGGGATCAAACCCTTTCTCATGATTGAAGAGGGGATGCTCAAAGCGGTGGAAAAAGCCCATACTCGTGCGCAGGCGCTAGAACGTCTGGTCGAATACGTGGTAGAATTTACAGAGATTGAGGATATTATTGTGCTTCAAGGTCAGTCTACCCTGCCTGAAGAGATCCTCACAATTCAGGATCAACTGGCGATAGCATTTGATGACCGTTGTGTTTCTTGTGTCCCCTATGGTCCTTCTCTGGCGCGTTTGATAGGATTGGACGCCCTGGGTATTTTTGTGCTTGAGAGCGAAGCGGAAGAATTTGATGAGCCATTCTCGTAAAATTAAATTTGTTACTGATAGTACATCTGATATTCCGCAGGAACTTGTGGAGAAATGGGGCATTACGGTTATTCCGGTATTTGTGAATATCGGTGACCACAGTTATGCGGACGATGGCGTGGATCTGCGCCGTGAAGAATATTATAAAGAGTTACCATCACTTGTTCCGCTGCCAACCACTGCTGCGCCTTCACCTGGGCTGGCAAAGCAGTATATTGAGAAGGCTTACGAAGGGGCGGATCACCTTGTAATTGTGACACTGGCGAGTAAGCTGAGTGCCACCTATGATGCGATACGACTGGGTGCCAGTGAACTGCCTCCTGAGAATGTCACATTGATTGACAGTGGCTCTGTGACACTTGCATTGGGTTACCAGGTGTTGTGTGCTGCGGAGGTCGCTGCCGAGACAGGCGACCTGGAGCAGGTGCTTGAGACTATTCATCGTGTACGGAGGCATAGCAAGCTGATAGCGTTGATTGATACGCTGGAATATTTGCGGCGCAGCGGGCGTGTGAACTTCGCAGCGGCTGGCCTGGGGGCGCTGTTGCAGGTTAAGCCAATCATTACCGTGAATGATGGGGAAGTTGAAACTTTGTCGCGCGTACGGACGGCAAAGCGTGCTCGGCAAGAACTCGTTGAGCTGCTGCAAGAATATGCTCCGGTAGATCGCCTGGCTCTGCTGCATACCAATAACCTGGAAGGGGTTACCTGGATGAAGGAGCAGCTTGCGGACCTTTTGCCAGAAGAAGTGCTGACAGTCAATGTGGCACCGACAATTGGAACGCATATTGGGCCGAACTGCCTGGGTTTTGTTGCTGTTGGTAAGAGTTGGAGAAGTTAAGGCATTATGCCATCTGCATTGGAAACACTGGTCAAAATTTTAAAGCTGGAACGTGAACAGGGATTCAACAACACTGCTGTTATCGGCGGGTTGGCTGCGTTCAGCAAAAAATGGACAAAAGATGCTCACCAGCAAGCACGCAAACCTGAGCATCATCTGCTGGTGGATGAGCTGGAAAAAATCATGCTCGGCTATGGCGAGGTTGACAGCAAGACCGAGCGCCACACGACGATTCAGTACATGATGGAGCGCATCACCGGACGAGTGGATGCACCGCCGGAGTATCAGGTAAAAGAGGAGATAACGGCTGTTGAAACTCAAGAACCGCCTCCTCAGAATGAACCACCGCCCCGGAGCGATCCGCCGCCCCGCCGTAAAGAAACGCCGCCGAAACGGCAGCGGGAAAAAGCCGCACCAGCCCAGCAGTCATTGAAGCTGGAAGTGCGTGATGAATTCGAGAATGCGCGTTTCACAGGTGAAATGGACATTCCGGCACCGCCGCGATTGGCTCGCCCACCGCGTTCGCCGCGCCCGCAGCTTGATCCAGAGGAAGCCGTTGATATTCTTCGCGGGCTGCGTGCGCCGGTTTCTGTTGTGAAGGGTGTTGGCGAGCGGATGGAAAAGTCATTCCATAAGCTTGGCGTCTCTACCGTGAATGATCTGCTCTTTTTCTTGCCAAGGCGCTACGACGATTACACGCGCCTGGAAACGGTCAATCGCCTGCGTCCGGGCACGATAGTTACAGTCATTGGCCGTGTGCAGCAAACGCAAGTGATCATTGGTCAAAACAATCGCCGCGATTTCCGGGTGGTCCTGGATGATGGTACTGGATTGCTCAACGCGATCTTTTACGGTAAGTATTTCATGGGACGCTATATCAAAACCCGCGATCAGATTGTGCTCAGCGGTCAAACGGCGGTTTACGGCTCACGCTTGCAGCTCTCGAATCCGGAGTGGGAACACCTGGATGCAGAGAACTTGCACACGATTGGCATTGTCCCGGTTTATCCGCTCACAGAAGGACTCAAAGCGCGGGGACTGCGCCGCCTGATGAAGGGTGCAATCGAGTATTGGGCAGGTCGCCTGCCGGATT
>JAIOHN010000369.1 GCA_019912985.1 Anaerolineae bacterium
GAAGTCAGTCCCACCCCCACACCCCTGGCGCTGGAAGCGCAGGATGACGTGATTACGGGTGGTGACAGGGAACGGGCCGTCGCTTATCCCGTCAATTTGCAGGTGGCGCTGCCGGATGGAAGCGCGCCGCGGGTGTGGGTGGTGCAGCGGCGTACCGTCCGCGCTGCCGAATGGAAGTACGACCTGAACCCCGACATCGCCTCGTTTGTGAGTGGCATGTCGGTGCGCCCGGTGATTGGCATCCCGTATTCCGAAGAGAACGCCGCCTGGTTTGCCTCAATGGGCGAGGGCGCGGTCTTCAACCTGACCATGAACACTGGCGCGATTCTGCGTTACGAGTTCGCCGCCAAGACCGAAGTGCGTCGCAGTGACACGAGCATTTTCCGCCAGGTCGGACCGGGATTGGTGCTGCTGCTCATTGGCGAAACCGACGACGAGGGTCTGCCAACGGCGACGCGCACGCTGGTGACGGCGACCTATCCGCCGGAGCAGGAACTCTCGCGGGGTGGCGAGCTGGTCGGTTTGAGCTTCAGCGTGCAAGAAGGCGGCGTCGGCGAGGCGCTTCAGCTTGGTGATGAGGCGACCCTCACCCTGCGCGATGTGCGAACGGTGAATGATAGTCCCGATCTGCCTGCCGGACAGCAAGGACTGGTTTTCGATCTCGATGTGATGGCGGGTGCGGTTGACCTCGATACGTCGCTATGGCGAGCGGAGGTCTACGATGCGGGCGGACAGGTCTATCTGCCCAATGCGCTGGATACGGCTGATTATGGCTCGATACCCGTGAATATTCCATCGCTGTCGCTCATCCCTGCCTCTGTGGGCTACATCGTGCCGACTGATTTTCCCGGTGGGCGGCTGGTCATCTCGGATGGCAGCGGACAGGCGGTGTCGTTCCGCTTCACACTGACCACGCCAACGCTGGAAGTACAGTACGATGGCATCGATGTGCGGCTGGTGAGCGTGACGACTGTAGAGGGACAGATCACCACCCGCCTGCGGATTTACAACGGGCAGACCACACCCGTGACCTTTACCCAGGACGACATCTGGCTGGCGCTGGGTTATGCTGAAGACCCACCTGGGCCGCGCAATCCAGCGGAGGGAATACAGCCCTTTGACCTGCTGCCGGAACAGGCAGTGAACCTGACACTGGTGTGGTACTGGGCAGATGAACCCTACGCCGCGCTTCAGGTCGGACGCTACCGTTTTGCCATTCAGTTCACGAGACAGCGTTAGTTCCACTTCGCTTGAGTAAACACCTCTATCTTCGCACAGCAAGGGTAGGGGTGTTTTTTATGGTGTGAAAACCTGTAATTTTTCATTCCAAACCCGCAATTCTACAGTCCAAAACTGTAATCCTCGTCCTTTTTGAAGACCGCACTTTGTTACGCTGAGTTTGTCAGGGAACGAGGTGGCGGCGGCGCTCCCAACCGTGCCAGATGACCCCCTCCACGCAGGTATGCAGCGAGATGCGACCCTACTTTCGTCATGGCGCACCCACGGGCTGCCTGTCTGCCGCCTCCATCCCGACAGACCGTTCATCTTCTGAAGACTCGATATCGAGGAGGATTTTTCGTTGGATCTGTCAACCGCAATTGAGCAGTTTTTCGGGGATGTGCAGACCGCTGCACAGACCATCGCACCACTGATCGCCGTGATCGGGTTTATTGGTCTCGGGGTGATGTACATGGGGTCGAGCTGGCCGATTATCGGGGACTGGAAGAAGGACAATCCCAAAGCCGCCAACCAGGTGGTTGTGGGGCTGCTCTTCGTCATCTTCGCCTCCAGCGTGACCACGCTCATCTCCTTTGCCTGAGTCCATTGTTCCTGTGGTGGGGTGTTGGGTCGCACCCCGCCGCGCCTATTTTTACGAGGAGCCTATGGCTGCTGATTTCAAATCCCACGTGTTACTGCGCGATGAGAAAGGCTTGTTCGGCATCCCGTTCAAGCGGCTGCTGCTGGCGGGTGTCGGCGGCGGCATGACCTACACCATCTTCAACCTGGCGCTGCCCGGCTGGTCGATTCCTATCGCGGTGGTGACGGCGCTGCTCACTATCATCCTGACGGGTCTGCGCGGCGGCATCCCGCTGTGGAGCCGGTTGATCTACCGCCTGCGCGGGTCGCTGCTGCTCATCGCTGCGAAATATCCTCGCAGTCCGATGGGTCAGTTGACCGAGATGCTGGATATGCCGGTGGCGCTGATGCGGCTGGACGGGGCGCGTGTGTTTGCGCCGCCGTCGCAAAGTGTGGATGTTGACCTGCGCGAGTGGATCACCTTTGCCCACGCCCAGGAGACGGATGGACTGGTGTTTGTCGATTCGCCGCTGAAGGAGGCGCTGCATGAGTGACGTGCGGACATTTCTGGTTGAACCTTTCGACATCATGCTGCACGC
Source organism: Anaerolineae bacterium (assembly GCA_019912985.1). Classification (GTDB taxonomy): domain Bacteria; phylum Chloroflexota; class Anaerolineae; order Aggregatilineales; family Phototrophicaceae; genus JAIOHN01. The sequence continues at coordinate 2,397 of JAIOHN010000369.1, forward strand.
CACTGAAGATGGCGTGGCCGCGCTTCAGGCGCGCTTCTCAACCTGGCTGCGGACGCTGAATACGCCTGCCCGTTTCGTGTGCTGGCAGATGCCCACTACGCTCGATGAGAAGATCAACACGCTCAGCCGAGCAGCCCAAGAGACCGGCGATCCGCAGCGGGCGCAGCTGCTGATGGAGTACCGCCGTCACTACGAACAGCTCGACGACAACGCCGAGTACCAGCGCGCCCTGTGCGGTATGGCCGTCTGGAGCGACCAGAACCCGCGCGCCATCGCGGGCGGGATGGCCTCGTCCTTCGATACGTCTGTCGTCGAAGGCGCGTGGCCTGCGCTGTTCAACGGCAGATATGAAATCCGCGATACACCCTTCTGGCATCTGGCGCCGGTGGGGCGTCCGGGTGGCCGTCCCTTGTGGGCGATCCTCAACAGCTACGAATTCGCGCCCTCAACCTGGAACTTCTTCCGCCCGCTGCCGCCACTGCTGCGGCTCAACTTCCCGCTCGCGCTCTCCGTGGACATCCCAAAGACCTATGAGCGCAACAGCGCGATTGACGCGCTGGAAGGCATCATTCAAGCCTACGACGTGCATCTGTCGGGGGTCAGCGGTGAGGACAGCCGCTCGGTACAGCGTATCAGCGACTGCCGCAAGGCGCTTCAGGAGATCAATGCCGGAGATGCGCTGCATCTGGTGCAGCTTAACCTCGCCATCGCCGCCGATGACCTGGATACGCTCAAGGAACGGGTGCAGGCCGTGGTGCATGAAACGAAGGCGTGGTTCAGTCTACGGCATGAAGTGGGCGAACTGCTGGCGCGCAGTCTGGGGTTTTTTGCTGCCCGGCGCACGAAGGAAATCGGCCTGCCGGATACGACCTGGCCGGTGGTCTCACGCGAACTGGCGTTGATGCTCTCGCCATTGGGCTACCGCAAGCTATCGGGCACGGATGGTGTATTGCGCGGCGAAGCGGTGGGGGCATCCTACCCGGTGTTCCATAACTCGTGGCGCGACAAACGTGCCACCCACGAAATCTGGGTGGGCACATCGGGCTTCGGCAAGACCTTCGCCAACAACTGCTACCTGACACGCGAGTTTGCTGAGAACGGCATCCCTTTCGACCTGCTGGAACCAATGGGGCACGGCAGGCATATCGCCGAAGCCTTCGGTCTGCCCTGGTATGTGATGAGCGCCAAGGCGACCCGGCTCAACCCGCAGGATGTGATGTTCCCGACGCTGATTGAACAGGTATCTCACACAACGCGCATCTATGAGACGGTGCTGGGTCGCCCGCTGTCGGGTGGACAGCGCCAGAACCTGGAACGCGGCTTGCTGGGCGAGGCGCTGGAAGTGTTGTATCGCGGCTTTCCCGATTTGAATCGGGTCACACCGGAGGTCACACCCACCTGTGATGTGGTCTGCGACGTGCTGTCAGGCATCGGTGATAAGCAAGCAACCAAGACCATCGCCAAAGACCTGGCGGATGAGATCGCCGGGCTGTGTACGGGCAGTGGTCCCTGGTCGAGCTTTCTGAACGGCGAAACCAACGTCGACCTGACGCGCGGCGGCAGGGATTGGATCCGCCCGCGCGTGTTCAGTTTCCACGAGTTGGAGAGCGACCCGATTTTGCAGGCGCTGGCGTACACGCAAGTGCTTTCCGCCATCCGCCGCGACAGCCTGATCGACGAGCAGCCGCGTGTGATTGCGGTCGATGAGGTCTACCGACTGATGCGCCATCCGTCGCTGCTGGACTTCCTGATTGAAGCCGCAAAGACCTTCCGTACCCGGCGCAAAAAGCTCATCTGTATCGATCAACAGATGAGCATCTTCCTGGAGGGGAAGGCGCGGTTGGTGTTCGAGAACAGCCCGATCAGGGTGGTCTTTTCACAGCGGCAGGGCATGAATGTCTTCCGCGAGGATGCGGCGTTCCAGCACCTGAACCAGCAGCACCGC
>JAIOHN010000370.1 GCA_019912985.1 Anaerolineae bacterium
AGGCCATATCTGCCGAAGAACTGGAGGCCGCCCGGGCCAGGCTGTCCACGACCGAGGCCGCATCATCAACCCCCAGGTTGAAGGCCGCCATGATGTCGGTAATGGTGTCTGCGGTGCGCCCCAGATCTTCGCCGCTGGCTGCCGCCGCATCCAGCACGACCGGCAGGGTTGCCAGTGCCTCTTCCGCGCTCTGGCCGCTGGTCAGCAGTTGCAGGAATCCATCTGCCGCTTGCTGCGCGCTGAAGGCCGTGTCGGCCCCCATTTGCAGCGCGAACTGGCGCACAGTTTCCAGGTCTTCTCCCACCAGGCCGGTGCGCGCGCTGATCGCAGCCATCGCACTGTCGAAATCGCCAGCGACCTTGATTCCAGCCGCACCAAACGCGGCCAGCGGCGCGGTAAGTTTCCCTAATGCACCGCCAAGACTGGTGAAGTTATCACCGAGTGATTTCAGGTTATTGCCCACACTGGACAGCAGGCTATCGAATTGTTTCTGTGTATCCTGGATACTGTTGGCAATGCCTTTCGTGTGGAATTCCACACTGGCATACGCCGTACCCAGGTTTACGCCCTGGTTTCCTGCGACCATAGGGAATCAAAAAAGGCGGTTGCCCGCCTTCACCTTTCACCTTGTTGTATTACAGGTCGATTTGGGTCTGACCACTGGCGACGGCCAGTGCCATGATGTCGCCGATGCTGATTCGGCTGCGATTGGCTTCACCGTTGAGGATTTGCTTAATGGTCCACTTCGGCTTGCCCTTTTTATCACGCTCTTGCTGCTTGCCCTCGACATACATCCCGACCAGCGCCACCGCACTGTCGATCTGCCAGTCGATCCAACTACTTCGCAGCAGTCGACTTGGCCTTACGTGATACCGGCTTGCTACTCGGTCCAGCAGCAGCACCATTTCCTTGTTCCTCAAGAAAGGATGCCAGCTTGCTCGCGTCACCTCCCTGGATCGACCAGTTGAGAATGGCGAGCTTATCCATATCCTGAACATCGGTAATGGCGATCTCGTCGTGGTCGTAATCCGGCTCGACGCCATCATCAACCACTTTGGGGCTGATGAAGGCACTGCGCACGGCCAGGTTCGCCATCTCGTAAAGCATGGGCAGGTTGTTGGTATCCCCATCCGCAACCGGGTTTTTCCCGGACGCCATAATGTCGGTGACGAACTGCGCCAGTGCATCCGGCACGTTGCCATTCGACATGATCATCCCCAGGACATTCGGATGGCGAAGCACCACCACCGCGCCAGACGGTAACGGAACTTCTTCCACCTTGGGTTTAAACTGATGAGCGCGGTTGGTCATGCGTCAAACAGTCCGCTGAAGAATGCCTGGAAAGCGCTCTGCGAGGTGGGGATGCTGGTCGCCGTCTCATGGACACGCACGCGGATCCCCTTGCGGATGGTCGTGCTCGGGGGGTAGACATGGATGGGGGTCTCTGCCCGCCGGAACTCATTCTGCGCCATGCTGAACGATGGATAAGTCCCCAGCTGCGATTTGGCAAAGCCGATCAGGGCATTACTGCCGTTGGTCCCGGCCACTGCCGCAATCGCGCCAAAGTATCCCAGGCCCTCACCACCAAAGATGTAGTCGAGTTGACGAACGGCATCCGGGCTCGAACTGCCATTCACGCTCTCACTGACGATCCCGGCCATTGCCGTTAGCGCCGTCCAGTTGAGTGCGGCATCGCGCAGGGTGCCAGTGACTTTCGTTGGCACACGCAGCGCGTCGGTAAACAGACCACCGCTCTTGATCTCGTCTTCATCGACGGTGAACTCGAAGTCCAGGTCGCCGAAGCGCTCGATCACGACTGGTGTGCTGTAAGTTTTCGCCACGTCATTAAGCGCGGCCACCACCAGCCCATTCGGGTTGTAGAGAATATCGCCGTATTGGATTGCCATGGTTTATGTCCTCATGTGAATAACTTGGTATCGACTGAATTGAACGGCCAACCCACCGATCGCGTCATCCGGTGGCAGATCGTCCATGTGCTGAACAAACAGGGTATGTGCCAGCGCGCGATCGCTTGCACTGTGATACTGGTCATGCAGCAGGGTCTTGATCCGGCTCACGGCCAGGTCAATCGTGGGGTTGCCGGTTTCATCATAGAGATACAGTTCAATGAACTGGCGTTCACCGCCGATCTGCTGCGGCCCGTAAGCCAAAGTGCTGCGCCAGCGGATAATCCCAAAGGCTTGCACCACATCACTGCTATCCCGTGGCACATTGACCGCCCCACCGCCATCCGCCGGTAAGACATCGCGGTCCAGCCAGCCGCCCGGCAGGTAGCCGCTCAGGGCGGCGTCATCGCTCAGGGTGCTTTTGAGTACTTCGCGTATCGTCGCCATCGGAATTAAAAACGCGCCTCTTGGCGCGTCCTCTCTTTACTCACATTAGTTATTCCTTTCTACCGGCGATCACCGCCCCGGTCCAATTCAAAGATAAGGGTTTCACCTTGTGCCTCAGCATCTTGAATAAGCAGATGTCGCAGGTAATCACTGGTGATTTTGAACCCACGTTTTTGCGCAAGTTGATGGATTTTTTCGCGCTCTTCATGGGTCACATTGAAACCAAAAAAGGACTTCTTAGGTGGCATGATCTTCCCCTTTACAGTTGCTAGTAACTGATATTGAGGGTAATATAGAACCTTCAAAAGCGCCAGCAATTATTAGGGTAAATTATGTCAAGACAGAAGCCCACCGCGCCAGATGGCTATAACACTTGTGGCCGTGGCTCAAACTGTGTCCACCCGGATGGGCCTGTACTTCCGGCCACAACCGAATACTTTCATAACAGCAGTCGAAGCCGGAACGGGTTGAGCAGTTACTGCAAAGCCTGTGACCGGCATAAGAAAAATCTCAAGCTGAAAACCACCCCTTGTCCCATATGTGGTGGACCTGTCCCGGCACGACACCGCAAGTATTGCAGTCACAAATGCCAGGGCATTGACCGTAAGGGCAAGCCACGCCTGAATTACAGAGGGCGTACTGCCTGGAATAAAGGATTGACCACTAAAACCAACCCTAGTATTGCTCAGGCTGCATCGGCAAAACTTAAAAACGTCGTGGACAAACCAACTCTTGAACAACTCTATGCAGTCCAGTGCATGACGCTGTCTGCGATTGGTCAGCGATACGGTGTCACGAGAGGGGTGATCAAGCGCCTGGTTACCGAGTTTGGATTAACCCGGCCTTCGCGCAAGCAAGACGAATTAACCCCTGAAATCCTGGTCGATTTGTATGATCAGGGTTTGCGCTATGCAGAAATTGCACGGATGTATGATTGTTCACCCTGGATTGTCAACCAAATGGCGCTTGCCATTGGACTGAAAGGTAGAAGACTGCAAAACCGAGCTGGTATTGAGCCGGATTCCGATCAACTACGCGAGATGTACTGGGAACAGGAAATGACATATGAAGCCATCGCACAGCACTTCGGTGTGGATTTAACCACAATCCCCTACTGGTTTAAGAAGTTCGGCATTCCCTCACGGGTAGCGAGTGGCTTTGGGTTGCCAAGTGTCTCTAAAAGCGGCCATCAGGTGCGCAGTTACCTCGAATGCCAGGTTGCCGATTGGCTTTACGATCACGAAATACCAGTCATCTATGAACCGGCACTACCTGACTCTGCCTACCATGCCGACTTCCAGGTCGATGACGTTTTCATTGAGATCTGGGGGATGGTTGGAATCGACTGGTATGAACGAAGTATGCAGAAAAAGCAGGCGTACTATAAAGTTGCCAACCTCAAGCTGCTGTCTATCTATCCTGCTGACTTCCCCGATTTGGATATATTGTCGAGACTACCTGTCAAATAGTTGGTGTAAGCGCTGCGTAATTTCCGGCAGATGCGCTTCGATGGCTTGCCACACAATTCCATAGTTTCCCGCATATCTGACCTCTAAAAAAATTCCATAGTACACGCCATGACTGAGATAGAGCGCCACCACATCCTGGCTCAACTCTTCCACCACGGTGTAGAGGCTCTGCCGGGCATTTGCCGTGCGATCCGTCCACGGGGCATTTTCTTTAGCATAGGACTCGATGATCGGTGCAAATTCCAGCGCCAATCCTTTGACGGCTTCGCGGACGGTTTGGCCGTACAGGTCGATATTCCGGCGAACTTCACCATCACCATGCCAGGTGACATCGGTCATGCGGTCACCTCGGCCATCGCCTGTAACTCACCCAGGTTTTCCAGGTTGACCGCAATCACCCGCCAGGAACGTTCGTTGTATTTGAAGGTATCCCCTTGCTGGAGGTCGGTGTTGGCGATACTGCAATGACCGCGTACGCCGAAGATCACCAGTCGTTGTTTACCACTCTGCGCACTATCGGTCGCCGGGGCATCCATCGCCGTGTTATCCACTTCAATGCGCACCGTCTGCGCCGCCAGCGTCGTCTTGCTGCTGCTGCTGCTAATCCGCCGCACGTTAATGCTGTTCGGTTTGTCTTGGATTCTATTCCAGGCGTCCACGGCCCGATCTGCGGCCTTGGGCGCACGCTGGTGAAGCAGGATGTGATTGATGTTCATGGTCGCGACTTCTTTCGCCCAGGGATGGTACGCATGCCAGTCAGGATGATTTGTGAACTCGAAGCTTGTGCATCCTCATCGACCTTCGCCTGCCATATCGCTCGCAACTTGCGCAGGTTTTCAAAGATCTGCTGCTTCTTTTCCTGCGATTCGTTCTGGGTATAGTCGTTAAACGTCCAACTGTTCCCCAGAAGCTGATCGATCGCCTTCAGCACGGCCTGGTTGTAGTTCTCACCGGCACGCGTGAACAGTCGTTGCAGCTTTGTATTGCTGAAGGCCGGGGGTTCACCGTTATCGCCGATGTCATCTCGGAAGTCTTCGATCTGTTCGTCTGTCAGGGCCATCTCATCCATGCCTTTCGATTAGGTCGATCAGGCTTTGGGCCGTGTGTTCCCAGGTCTGGTGCTCACGCAGCCACTGCGCCGCCCGCACACCGAAGGCTTTCGCCTCATCCTGGTGCTCATAACACCAGCGCATACGCTCGGCGACCTCATGGACATCCGGCACGGCCCACTGTCCATCCACACTCTCTAACGTGCTGGCTTGCATATGGAAGTTGTTCAATGGCAACGCCCAGTGGTCGATGCCGACTTCCAACCCGGACCAGCGTGTCACAATCGCCGGAAGCCCACTCATCGCCGCTTCGCGCGGCCACATGCCCCAACCATCGCCATAAGCCGGATAGAGTGCCACATCAGCCTGCGCAAACACATCACCGATGAAGTCCAGATCATCTGCCCAGACGGACATCCGCCGGTCTTCATAGGCCTGAATCGCCAGCAAACTGGCCTTGCGGGTCTTGATGACCAGTCGCACATCCTGCTCGTTGGGGAACGCTTCAAAAAAGGCCATCCACGCGATTTCAACACCCTTGCGATCACCTCGATCACCGAGGCATACAAAGGTATAAGGTCTGTCCTTCGGCCTGGCCGTAAGCACCGGGAACTCTTCCGGCGCGGTCCCGCCATGCACGACGTGAATAGGGATTTTGACACCCCGACGTTCAAACACCTCAGCGTTGTGTTCACACGGCACCAGCAAACGCTCACAGACAGCATTGATGTTCTGAGCCCATCCTTTGGGGATTGAGCTATCTTCATACATCGAATAGCCCCATACCCGTCCAGGTAGACTGATCATCTCGTGGCCGGGCATCAGCATGAGGTTGAGCTTGCTGAAGTCATAGCCTTTCAGTCGCAGCATCCAGCTGGGTAGCTCGCGTGTTTCGATGACCATGCCAGGGAAAACATCCACCCCCAGCCGGGTCAGTGCGCGCACCAGGTGCAAACCATACCGGCCATATCCATCCACCGGGATGAACCGGTGACAGATAAAGTTAAGTCGCTTCATGTTCTGCCTCTCAGCGGCCAGGCTTCGACCTGACCGCTTGCATGATTTAGAAGATCAGGCCCTAACTAATCGTTGGGGAACTGTAAGTCGTACCACCGCTGGCGATCTGGAATGCCACACCATTGGTCCGGTCATTCACACCCACACCGTGGGTTGCCTTGTAATCGATCCAGCGCAGTCGGGGCATATTGCCCACGCGGAACTCAGGATCAATCATCAGACCGAAGCCCATGCCCGGCTCGATGCGCACGGCCAGGCCGTTACCCTCGTTGCCATTGCCATAGGATTTGGTCACGAAACCGTAGGTGGTGGGGATGCGCTCGTGATAGCGCAGTTCGAGCACGCCATACTCACTCAGCCAGAAGCCGAAGATTTCACCCGGCACACCTTCCAGCTCACCCTGGACGATCGTTTGATCAGTCGCCCCGGATTGCGCCTGGAAACTCGCAGGCACGTAACGAACGAATTTCGTTGAGTCCATGCCGGTGTATTTCGCGAGGTCCGCTTCAGAGACCAGCGCTACCTTGCGGCCTGTGTGTCCCAGGCGGGAAAGCAGGCGCGCCGCACTGTCCAGCGTGGTCGCTGTATTACTGGTGCTGATCGCGGCGTTGGTACGCAGATACTGCGTATGGGTGCTGTCGAAAACGATCGATCCACGCTGAGGCGGGATGTACGGCACATTCACGCCGCTGCCCACTGCCCAGCCGGGGGAATACCCGCTGGAACCGATCAGCTCTTCGCTGCTGCTCAACGCCCGGTTGATCACGTCGTAATCCACACGGTTTTCCCAACGATCCGCCACTTCCTGAATATCCCGGCGAATGCGTTCAGCGTTGGCACGGCGCAGCAGCTGCTCAGTGAATTCGTTGACATCTTCGAAGTCCCGGCGCGGCAGCATGTGACCCACTTCGTCGCTGCGTTTACCGTCGACCCGGCTGAACTCAGCACTTTCCTGGGTCATCCCACGGGTGCCGTTGCCCTGCCGGTAGAGGCTGTAATCCATCTCGGTGAAATACAGCAGGCCGCCATAACGCGCTTCCAGCCGGGTGTTGGTTTCACCGATGATACTTGCGGTCAGTTGCAGGACATCGCCACTGCTGATGCCCTCTTCCTGACCCCGTTCAAACAGATAATTGGCATCAATGCCGGTCGGAACCGCATTGTCCAACAAAGTCCGTGCGCCAATTGCTACACCCATCATGTCACCTCACTAACTCGATGGCGGCGTCTGATCAACGCCGTTGAAGAACAGAATTTCAGATGACATCGGCGAACCGATGCGACGGGTAACCGTCCCGGCGGCATCGGCGATGCGGCCATCCACGCTGGTGGTTTCATCAGCCAGGAACGCCTGCGCGCTAATGTCCAGCGCGGCATCGCCCAACCAGACCGGGCCCAGCAGCAGCACGGTCACGCGCTCGCCATCGACCACGGTCCCGGCAGTGTTGTGACGACTGCCCGCCACGATCATGCCGATCAGGCCCGACACTTTGGCGCTGTCCAGCGCATCAGTCTCGGATACCGTCTCGTCGTCGCTGAAATACACCGTCCGGCCAAGCTGCGACGCGCCGCTCATGGTGACCGCACGGACGATCGTGCCCGCGCTTTCCAGCGGGCGCACTTGCTTCGGATCAATGGTATAGAGTGCCATTAGTGAGCACCTCCCACGTTGAACTTCTGACGGATGTCTGTTTCCCAGGTTTCCGGCAGGCCGGTTTGACCCTTGCCGCCACTCAATGCCCCAGGACCGGCCAGCGACTGCTTCACCATTTCGGCAATCACCTGGAAGTCCTTGTCTTCAAGCGCCGTCTTCACAGCCGCTTCGACTGCTTCTGGCTTGCGCTCGTCACCCATCTGGGACAGGGTTTCACGCTTCAGTTGGGCGCGCAGGGATGCCAGCTTTGCCTTACCCTCATCGCCCACCACCTGCCAGTCGGTGACTTTGATCACGGCAGTATCCAGCGCCGTGTCAAAGACACTTCTTTGCATCTGGGCCACCTGCTCGTGCATCTCTTCGACGCGTACGCTCAGGTTGGTCCAGTCCACACCGACAATGCTTGCGGCCTGCTGAAGGATCTCGTGCATCTGCTGCACGATGGCCTTCACATCCGCGTCACTGCCCAGGATGGTCCGAATTTCAGCGACAATCCCGGCACTGGTGCGCATCTCGGCGATTGTCTGTTCCTGTTCACTCAGCTGTTTCTCAAGCTGGGCAACGCGTTCTGCCTTCCCTTCGAGGTCGGCCTGTTTAATGATTTGCTGGCGTACGGTTTCTGGCACGTCAGTCAATGTGATCTCAGGCATTTCCGTTTCCTCACTCTCGTCTACGATTTGTTTGGTCACCGCGAACTCACCTCCGAATGAGATTGCAGCCCGGTCATCCGGCGCGAAATCGAGCGTTTCGAGGACAAACTGCTTAACACGCCGTTTGCCATCGCTTAAATGCTCAAACACGCCAGTGCCGTAGATACTGGTGCCGACAAGACCCTTCGAGGCCTTCTTGATGCGGAGGTACTGCCGTACTTTTCCTGGTGGTATATAGGCTTTCGCCCACAATTCGTTACCGACGCGCTGCGCCCCAATCCACACCCCGGCGAAGGGCTTCGACCCATCATCGGTCATCGGGTAGCTGGTGGCGCGTTCGTCATCGCTCAGGTGTCCACCCAGGCCATCATTGCGCTTGTCGCGGATCTGGCGTTCAATCTCACCCACCAGATAATCATCGTGGATTAAGCCATCCTTCGAGACGGCTCCCACTTCCGCGATTTGCAGCGTGACATACATCGGATCATCGTCGCCCTGTTCAAGCAGCCCGATGTCCACGTCTTCAAACGTCGGCACATTTGGCAAGCCAAATTGCGTGACGATCACACCCAGATTAATTCGGTCCATATTCAGCCCTCTCTGGAACTAATCGCAGGCTCATTGGCCTGCCGTTCATCCCGTTCAGGTAGGTAATAAACTTCCCGCCCCGTCGCCGGGTCATCCGCAAGCGCTCACGCGCATCCCCAGGGGCGATATACACCTTGGCCCACAGGATGTCTTCGACAATCTCACAGCCGACGACATCCGGCAGTGCTTGCGGCAGTTGTGCGGCCAGACCCTGCAAACGTTCACGGTCAAAACGACTGCTATTAAAAACCTGATCCACAGCTGCAATTTTGGCCGTCACGTAGAATGGCTCGCTGTCCCCCGGGTATTCCCCCTCGATTGCCGGAACTTGCCCTCGAAAGCGTTGGGTCATCCGGCTCAAAATGACGACTGGCATGTTCACCTCACAAAAAAAAGTCGGAATCCCAAACAGGGGTTCCGCCACGCGGTTACCAGATATGAAATTAAGTATGCGGCAGTTTAGACGGCGACTGCCTCGCGATGATAGGCCACCACATCGGCGATCGTATCATCAATCGACTGGCTTGGTTGCCAACCCAATTCAGTCATTGCCTTACGGGAAGACGGAAATTTATCATGAGCCTCACTGTACAACGGCCCATAGATAGACTGCCCATCGGTGAAGATCGCCCGGCTCTTGCTGCCGGTCGCAGAGACGACCTTTGCCGCCAGCAGGCGGATGCTGATCTTGTTGGCCGGGTTGCCGAGGTTATAAACCCCGCTGCCCCGTTCCATTGCCAGCACCAGGCCATTCACAATATCACGGACATGCGTAAAGGCTCGGACCTGCTCACCACTGCCGAAGATCGTCAGCGCTTCACCGCGCAGCGCCTGCTGGACAAAACGCGGTAGCACAAAGCCACCTTGCTCACTCTGTCGTGGTCCAGCCACATTAAAGGGGCGGATAATCACCAGCTCGAGATCGCTGATCTGTGCCAGGTTCAGCAGCGCCGTTTCCCCAGCCAGCTTGCCAACCGCATATTCCAGTCTTGAAGTGGTTTCAGCCTGGATGATGCGCGGCATATCCTCTGAGCACAGGCCATTTATGCCCCCGCCATACACCTCGCTGGTGCTGACATCCAGCAGCTTAGCGGAATACTCAACAGCCAGCGCTGCGGCGTGATAACTATCCCGTACGATCTGGCTCACGATGTGACCCGTATGCTTCAGCACCCCAGCCGGACCAACCGGCGAAGCGAGGTGATAAATCTGCTCGATATTGAGATCCCGTCGCCACGTGTGGAAATCGCAAACATCATAGCTAAGCCGTTCAGGATTACCCATCTGATTGAGCAATAGGTCGAGCGGCAAGGGTGAGGTGCTCAGGTTATCCACCACATGCACATGATGCCCATCGCGCAGCAGGCGTTCGACCAGATGCGAAC
>JAIOHN010000371.1 GCA_019912985.1 Anaerolineae bacterium
TAAATCCGCCACCCGCTCGCCAGCTTGCACCTTGCTGACGATTTCTTCCTTGATCTCTTTGGGCACCCGTCGGCTCATCTGATCGTCTCTTTGGTTTCTTGTTGTCTCAGACTGTTGTCTTATTTTATGGGGTACCCATCAATGTTCAGCACATCCCATCCCCCTCTCCTCAACCGATGTATCGAACATCTCTACTACCCTAACGGTCAGATGACTTTTTGCCATGAGAAGATTTTGCTTGTACTGCATACGAAACGGTTTTGTATGAAGGCCGAGAAATCGTTCTTAATCTTTGACTGGAACAATGACAATCAGATACTTACTTTTTATACGTATCACCTGTTCCTGTATAGCAGGAGCCTCGAATACTAGGCAATCATAGGAGCGAGAACATTTCGCTGTAGAGGATAATAGAACTGAAATTTTACTCTGTGCTTTTTGACTTGTTGTGCCTTGGCTTTGCGTTGGATATATAGTTATGGTATGCTTACCATATACTCAAAGATAGTCACATTTCGTCAATGTGTTACTTGCTTGATTAAGATCAAAATGTTGGAATATGTTGGAGCTGATGTCGCTGCTACAACAAAAAGCAAAATTGCAAATATATGTTGGGCTTACATAATTTATCATAATAGTGCTTTAGAATGTTACTCTGGGGGTCAAATAAGTATGCCTAATATACATGATGTTGCCAAACTGGCTGGTGTTGCACCGATTACTGTTTCACGGGTAATCAACAACAACGGCTATGTGAGTGACAAAACACGTCAGCGCGTCGAAACTGCAATCGATGAACTTGCCTATGTTCCGAATGCACTCGGATCCAGCTTACGATCTAAGCGTACTATGACCCTGGCGCTTGTGCTATCAGACATCACGAATCCCTTCTGGACGACAGTGGCTCGTGGTGTTGAAGACACGGCGAATGAAAATGGCTACCACATTATCATTGGCAATACAGATGAATCGCCCAAAAAGCAAAGCGATTATCTGACTTTTATGCTTCAAAAGCAGGTAGATGGCTTTCTATTGGTTCCTGCTTCATCAAACGTGACTTCTTCAGATATTTTCCAGCGGCAGAAGGTTCCCTTTGTTGTGCTGGATCGTCAGATACTAGGGAACGACTATGACTCTGTTCGTAGTGATTCGCAGGATGGTGCCTATAAACTGGCAAGTTATTTGCTGGAACTGGGGCATAAGCGCATTGCAGTAATAACTGGACGCAGCGACAATTCAGCGGCAAAGGATCGTGTCAGGGGCTTCTTACAAGCTGCGAAAGTGGCTGGGCTGGATGAAGATCAGCCCGTATATTGGGGGGAATTTAATCAGGAAACAGGATATGAATTTACGCGCGTAATACTTCAATCAAAACCTCGACCAACAGCTATCTTCGCAACCAACAACTTCATTGCCATAGGGGTCATGCGTGCGTTAAACGATCACGAACTGCATGTACCTGAGGATATGTCAGTTGTTGCATTTGATGATCTGCCTGCAGCCATTACGATTGATCCGTTTTTTACGGTAGCTAGTCAGCAAGCATATGAAATGGGGAAAAAGGCAACGGAGTTGCTGATTGCGCGTCTGGGAGATGCAGCACCAAAGGGCCCTCAAGAAATTATACTGCCTATAGACATTATTGTCCGACGGTCGAGTAGCACGCCGCTTGATGCGCCTTAATTCGTGAAAATCATACCAAAAACAGATAGTCGGTAGCGAAAGTCAATAGGCGTGCTGTTGATGGGTGATGCAGGGCTTTTCTAATGGAAATGATAATTAATGATAGAAGAACAAAAAATGCGATTTGAACCAACCTGGCACTATCCAGTTGGAAGGCCGTGAAGATGGGGCCAAAGCAGGATATCATCGCGGAACTGGCGAAGTCCGCGCAGGCACGAGATATGATCCTGGGTGTATCCAGCCATCGGGCAGAACACTGGTGGTTTAGGGATGGCGGTCGCAAGTTTGACTCGGATGTGAATGATCCCCGTTACGAAAGATTACATGGACCCGCAATGATGGCATCGCCTGCTGTGGATCACACGGAATCAGCATGGCGAAGCAAGGAATGGCTTCATGTCAATGGTGAGGCAATCTACATCTACAATACCCGTCATTGGTACACCATTGGCGAAGGCAGTACGAAGGTCGCCGAAGGCCACGTGCGGGAACACGAGGACAAGCCATTCACTGCAGAGGACATCCGCTTTACAGTTGGAGGGAACAATCAATATGCGTCTTGCCTCGGATAGCTTGGTGAAAAAGCACACATCAAAACCCTCCGACGCGGATCTTCCATTTCTGAAGATCAAATCAGCAACATCAGGATGCTCGGTTCCAGCGAATCACTCTCATGGACACAGGATGCAGAGGACCTTTGGATTGATACACCCTCAGAACAACCCTGCAATCATGCTTTGTGTTCAAACTAACCCTCAAAGGTTAATAAGCTGCCGGGATAATCAGGACAGCATACATTTATTCACAACTATACCAAAGGTGGCCTTGCGTGACTGTTCAACAAATTGGTCAGGTTATCAAGCTCCAGCCAGAAGCTTACGAAGAATACAAACGGCTCCATGCCAATGTATGGCCTGATGTACTGGCAATGCTTCACAAGGCGAATATCCGCAACTACAGCATTTTCCATTGGAATGGGTTGCTCTTTGCCTATATGGAATATATTGGTGCGGATTACGAAGCCGATATGGCAGCCATTGCTGACGACCCCAAGACCCGCGAGTGGTGGCAACTCACCGATCCATTGCAACATCCGGTAGAAAGTAACTCATCAGGGAGCATCGAGGGCAACTGGTGGAAAAACATGGAAATTCTGTTTCACACAGATTGACGACCTGTAATCGCGCAGTGACAGCGGGATAGTTGAGTTCGTCCCCTGCGTTTTACTTCAGAGATTTTTGCCGATCTGGTGCTGTACTGAATCGACAGGATTTTATTTATCCAAAACCGACTTCAGCAGAAATGGGATCCTGGAAGTGAGCAACCATACTCAAATCAATATAGATCGCAACAAGACCGGTGAACCGTTAAATCCGTACTGGAAGGTCTGCGTGGGTGGTGGACGGGTTGGTGAAGCACTGCGAGCTGACTTCCAGAAGCATCTCGAACTGGTTCAACGCGAGATGCCTTTCGGCTACATCCGCATGCATGGCCTTTTCCATGAAGATATGATGGTCTATGGGGAGAAGAACGGATAGCCTATTCTCAACTGGCAATATGTTGATTTGGTCTACGATCACTGGTTGTCTATCGGCATTCGTCCGTTCGTGGAGTTGGGTTTCATGCCCTATGACCTCGCCAGCGGTGAGGAAACAGTCTTTTGGTGGAAGGGCAACATCACGCCGCCGAAGGACTGGGATCGCTGGGAGTGGTTCATCAGGCAGTTCGTACTGCATGTCGTGGTAAGATCTTCTTTTGGAGAAAATATTCTATGCCTGAAAACAATTCACAGAACAAACTCTGGTATCAACAACCCGCCCGCGCATGGGTGGAAGCTCTACCCGTCGGCAATGGGCGACTCGGCGCGATGATCTTCGGCGGTGTTCAAGAAGAACGTATTCAGCTTAATGAAGATACACTATGGTCGGGTGGTCCCAAAGATTGGAATAATCCCGAAGCCAAAACTGTACTGCCGGAAGTTCGTCGACTGGTGCTTGAGGGCGATTACGTCGCCGCCAATGATCTGTCCAAAAAGATGCAAGGCCCATACGTGCAGTCCTATCAGCCAATGGGTAACCTGTATCTGTCGTTTAATGTGCCAGCTGAGGCGCAGCCGAACGCCTACTATCGTGATCTTGATCTCGATCGGGCACTGGCGACAACCCGTTTTGAGGTCGCCGGCGTGACATACACACAAACAGTCTTTGCCAGCCACCCAGACCAGGTAATCGCCATCCGCCTGACAGCCAGCGAAGCGGGTCGCCTCTCCTTGTCGGCCAGGCTGGATAGCGAACTGCATTATTCTGTGGCTCCCGGCGAGGCCGACACCCTGATCCTGAAAGGGCAAGCCCCGGCCCACCTCGAACCAAGCTACCGCTTCGAGATACCCGATCCCATCATCTACAATGATCAGGAAGGGATGCGCTTCGAGGTGCAATTGAAGGCGCTTTCAGATAGTGGAACAATCGCGGCTGATAGTGAAGGTCTGCATATAAAAGAGGCTGATGCTGTGACGTTGCTGTTATCAGCAGCGACAAGCTACAACGGCTATGATCGCTCACCGGCCCGCGAGGGTGTTGATCCGGCTCCAATTGCCAGCAAGCATCTGGAACAAGCTGCCAGCCAATCCTATGCGGCGCTACTGCAACGCCATATCGACAATCATCAGGCCCTGTTCCGGCGTGTGTCGCTGGATCTGGGCACGAATGATGAAGTCACCGAATTGCCAACTGACGAGCGCCTCTATCGCTATCATGACAAAAAAGAGGGCGCAGCCATCAGCCCCGATCCTGAACTTGAAGCACTGCTCTTTCAATATGGACGCTATCTGCTGATTACCAGTTCGCGTCCCGGCACACAACCCGCCAATTTACAGGGCATCTGGAACGATATGATACGCCCGCCCTGGAGTTCCAATTACACGATCAATATCAACGCCCAGATGAATTACTGGCTGGCGGAAACAACCAACCTCAGTGAGTGTCATCTGCCACTGCTTGATCTGATCAAGGGACTGAGCATTAACGGGCGCAAAACGGCGCAAGTCAATTATGGTGCAAACGGCTGGGTCGCCCATCACAATACAGATATATGGCGGCATACCTCCCCCGTTGGCGAAGGCACAGGTAATCCCGTCTGGGCGAACTGGCAGATGAGTGCAGGCTGGTTGTGCCGACACCTCTGGGAACATTACGCCTTCACTGGGGATAAAGACTATCTGAAAGATGTCGCGTGGCCTGTGATGGTTGGCGCTGCCGAGTTCTGTCTGGACTGGCTGGTGGATGACGGTGAAGGGCATCTGGTTACTGCGCCTTCCACTACGCCGGAAATCGACTTCTTCACGCCGGATGGTCAACGGGCGGCTGTGACGAAGGGCGCGACGATGGACCTGGCGATCACCTGGGATCTGTTCACCAATTGCCTTGATGCCGCTGCTGTCTTGGGCGAAGATGATGCTTTTGTCGAGCAGGTACATGAGGCACGTGCTCGGTTGCTGCCCTATCAGGTCGGTAGTCGCGGACAGTTGCAGGAGTGGGCAGACGATTTGCAAGAAACCGACCCCCAGCATCGCCATGTGTCCCATCTCTACGGAGTCTATCCCGGTAAGCAATTAACACCCGATAAAACGCCGGAACTTTTGGATGCGGTGCGTAAGACGCTCGACATACGTGGAGACGCCAGTACCGGCTGGTCATTGGCGTGGAAGCTCAATCTCTGGGCGCGTCTGCGTGATGGCGACCATGCTCATCGTCTGATCGACCTGTTGTTCACGCCAGTAGATACCAGTAATGTCGGTTATGGTCAGGGCGGTGGCCTTTACCTTAATCTCTTTGATGCCCATCCACCTTTCCAGATCGATGGTAACTTTGGTTACGCTTCTGGAATTGCTGAGATACTGATACAGAGTCATCTGGGATACATTCACCTACTGCCTGCACTGCCGCAGGCTTGGCCGTCCGGCTCGGTCACAGGCTTACGTACCCGCGGTGGTTTCGAGGTTAGCTTATCGTGGCAAGATGGCCAGTTTACGCAAGCGGAAATCATCTCTCACGATGGAAACCCCTGTATAGTGCGCGTTGACCGTCCGCTGCAAGTATGGCAAGTGGGTACCCAAGTCGAGACGCGGGCCACGGAAAATGACTTAATCGAATTCAAAACACATCGAGGGCGGAAGTATACGCTCAAGCCTTCCAACGCTTAAAACGAGATGACCGATATGCGGCTTGGCAAATTTGACTAGGCGCAACTCACAGGGACATGGTCGCCAGAAGTCTTGTTTGACAAACCTAGGTT
>JAIOHN010000372.1 GCA_019912985.1 Anaerolineae bacterium
CCACCGACCCACGCCAATACCAACGGCAGCGAGTTCATGCCGCCCACGACGGCAGCGCCATCCTCTCCCGGCACCACAGGCACGGCGGTCTCGACGGTCGTATCTGACCTAACCCGTGAGACTTCCTCCACATAGATCAACGCCAGACAGACCAGCAGTGCAATCACCACGACCACAACCACATCACTCCAACGGATGGAGATGCGGCTTTCGCGGAAAGCCCACAGCACCGTCCCCAACAACGCCACCAGTGTGGTGACCACAATCAGCAGCGTCCAGGTGATAAAGCTGCTGGAATCGACGTTACTGAACCAACTTCCTGATGCCTGGGCGGATTGCGCGGCAGTACTGAGCGGGATGACCGACAGCACTATATACATGCCGAGCGCCGCCACCCCGCCGATGAGAATACTGATCATCAAAAAGTAATAGATCGACTTGCCGGGGATACGCCATAGATGCTGTGCCAGCCGGATTAGCCAGTACAGCGCCAGGAACACGCCGAAAATGCCAATATAAATAAACGAGGTTTCTTTAGAGCCCAGGTTGCCTAACATGGCGGCAACCATGATATACAGCCAGTAGGCTTTACGCTTTCGATGCGCTGGCCCATCGAGATACATAAAAATACAATAGGCCATGACCAGCGCAAAGAAGATCGACGGCGTATCATGCCGGATATAGCGGTTGTAGTACATCATCAGGGGGGAGATCAACAGCATGAAGGATGCCAGAATCGACCCCCAGCGCCCCAACCAGCGCCGGAACAACAGCGGGAACATCACCACCGCCACGCCCAGCAAAGCCGGATAAATGCGGGCGGTGAAATCGTTATCGCCAAACAGGAAATAGAAAAAGGCGGTGACGTGAAACAGAATCGGGCCATGCATCAACGGTGTATGTTCAAAGTTCCCATTGGCATACAGGTTCCACGCATAGCGTGTGTGCAGGCTTTCATCGTGGCTCATGGCCCGTTCACCGAGCAGATAGAAGCGGGTGAACACCGCCAGCAGGAGAATGACGATATACAGCGCCACTTCCCAGTTAATCACCATCGACCATGACAGCCAGCGGTTGTCTCTGGTTTCCAGGGGTTGTCTCGTCGTTGTTGCCATCAATTCCTCGCCTTGAATTCTGTCATATCCGGCTCTGGCAGTGTAGGCGGTGCCGTCATTGCCTTCAAGCGGCTTTCCCGTGTCAGCAGCAGCGCTTCTTCAGTCGCTAAAGTTACCGAAACTTCCGGTGTGCCTGTCGCCTGAATTTCCGGCGCAGGCTGTGTGGGGGGAATACTATGCCGCACCACATCATGATTGCCCATCGTAAATGGCAGCAGGAGCATCACCATCAGCATCATGGCCGCCAGCCCAAAGCGCATCTGAAATCCCCCCTGCGGTGAGGATTTTTGCGGCAGTTCCACCTGGATCGCGCCCCAGATCCGGTCAAAGTCCGGTGTATGGTCACGCCCCAGTTGGGGCAAACGATAGGCCAATTCACGCCGCAGTTCGCGGCGCTGGCTGTAAAGCGCGTAACAGCGCGGGCAGTTATCCAGATGACGGGCAACCTGCCGTCGCTGCCCTGTTGATAACTGCTGATCCATATAGCCATCGAGCCGCTTGCGGCAAGTATGGCAGGTCACTTCATTCCACATCATCAACTCAACAATTCTTCCAGTAAACCGGGACCAACCTGCTGTAACAGCCCGCGCAGCGCCTCATGAGCCAGGCGCACACGGCTCTCAGCAGTCTTTTGCGGGCAGCCTATGACTTCCGCCATTTCACGATACGTTAAACCATGCCCATAACGCAGCACCACTGCTTCTCGCAATCGGGGTGAGAGATCCCCAAGCGCGTGTTCAATCGTGTCGCGCGTGGTCTGCTCCATCAGCGCCGCCTCTGGTGTTTCGGATTTCGGCCCTGCCACTTCCAACCCCAACAGATTGGTGAAATCGAGCAGCAGGGGGCGCTTGCTGCGATACTGATTGCGACAGCGGCTAATGGCAATCGTATATAACCAGGTTTTTAGACTGGCCCGCCGCGCATCATAACGGTGCAAATTCTTAAAGGCGTAGACGAAAGCCTCCTGCATGACGTCCTCGGCATCCTGCCGGTGCAGCAGCAGCCCATAGCACAGCCGGTAAATGCCGCCAGAGAAATGACTGTACAGTGCTTCATAACACTGCTGGTCTCCATGCAGACATCCAGCAATCAAACGGTTTATGACATCATCAGATAAATTCATACAGGATAAATCACTTGTGCAATTCGCATCTGATAATATACACACACAGGTATTTAATTCCTCAATTTCCCTGCGCGGGGTCGAATGGCACGCCATTGTACACATCCTGCCGCAGCCAGAGAACCATCACCTCATCCGGCGTTTCCGATAGGCGGGTACGCCGCTGGAACCACCATGTCAGAAAATCAAATCCCTGCAAACTCTGAAGGCTCCAGTTACGGCTCAGGATGAAGTCCTGACCAACATAATCACCACCCAGAGATGGCGACTCGGGCAGCGTAGGCAGCAGCACCATCGACTGCGTGCGGGCCTCATTGACATCCGCAATATAAACCGTGGTGGTAAAATCGCGCAGGGTCCAGGCGACCACGCCATCATCTTCTGCCAGCACCACCAGTGGCAAACGTGCGAAGCCGCCACTTTCGCGCTCAGAAAGCTCCGCCAGCGTGTCCCGCAGCAGAAAGACCTCGCGCCCGGTGGCCTGCGTGTGCCACAACTCAACCGCATTGCCGGAATCAGGAACCGATGCTGCCCACCCGCTGCCCAACGAGGTCACAATCCCGAACACCAGCAGCCCCAGCGCCCCACCGCGCAAGGTGGCGGAGGTTCCCCAGGTATTGGCAGCCATAAACCCACCGAGGATCATCAGCGCCAGCGCGATTAACGCCCAGATGAGCGAGGCAGCATCCACATTCAAGACCGGCTGCCCACTCGAAATCTGGCTAAAAGCGTTGGAAATCGTATCCAGGTAACTCCCGAGCAGCACCAGCAGTGAGCCATCTTGCGTGCGCAGCACCGCCCGGCCCACCGCCTGGATATTGATGACGAAAATGGCCAGCAGCGCCATCATCCCCAGGCTGAGCAGCAGCTTGCTCCATCGCGGAATTTCCAGGAAGGGATGCGAGGCAGCTTCGAGAATGTAGGCAAAGGTCCAGCTTGCCAATACAGTCGCCGGAATCACCAGCCATAAGGCATGTTCTGGCCCACCACCCCGGTAGAGAATCGCCGCAATCCCACCGAGCACCAGCCAGGCCGCGAAAAATCGTTCCAGAAAGGTCATTGTGCCACGGCGCACTTGCATCCACAGGGCAGCAATGCCAAATAGCCAGATGACCGGTTCGTAAACCAACGCTGTCAACAACGGATAAAAGATCGGCGCATCGGCTCGAAGTTGGAAAACGCCGCCCAATCCCACCGCCAGCAGTTGGCTGATTGAAGACAAGCCTGATGGATAGAGCATCGCAATCGTACTCACGGCGGCGGCCACCAGCCCGGTCACCAGCAGCGACTGCTGCCAGGGCCACTCGCGCAGCCGCGCACGGACCTCTGGCACACGATCCAGATCAGGGTCGTCACCGCGCTCCCACATCAATGCGATCACGCCCGCACCAACCAAAATTAAAGCCAACACCCAGCCCGCCGGGTCCGTCAACAGCAGCAGCGCTCCCATACACACTGCGACCAACAGGGCATCACCCGCCCGCCGCAGCCGCCACCAGCGCCATAATGCCCACAAGCCCAGCACTGCGCTGGACATCGCCCAGATAACAGGTGTGTCAAAGCGCGAGGCAAGCAGCAGGACAGGTGAACAGAGCAGCAGTATTGAGAGCAGCAGCGTTCGGGTGCCCCCAAGTAAATCGCGGAACAGCAGCGGCGACATCACCAGAAACACGCCAGCAAAGGCTGTCCACAGACGCGCACTGGTTTCCGATGCGCCCAGAGTCGCAAAGCCGAGGCTGTGCAGCAAAAATAACAGCGGGCTTTCCGGCACAATCGTACCGCCGGGGATGTTGGTGTTAAGCATACGCCAGGCCGCCAATGCCTGCTGCGATTCGTGTGCGGTCAGGGGAACCGTGTCGAGTTCGGCGAAGCGCAGCACCAGCGCCAGCACCAGAATCAGGGCATACGCCACCCATTCCAGTGAGATCGCCAAACCTCTGCTTTGGATTTGTGGTTGCTCCTGTACAACAGATTGCATCACGCTATCCCCTCGCCGCGACAGTTATCGGGTTCACACGATAGAAACGGCTGCCACCAGTATCGCACACCGCTTCCAGGTTCGCTTCAAACTTCTCTTCGCCAGCAGCGCCATATTTCAAGCGCTCACTGCTGCCGTAGAAGATGTAATCAATGCCATAGCGCTGGATAATTTCCTCGGCCACATCCCAGCGCAAATCAGTATACAACTCCGCAATATCGCTTGGCCGTGACCCAACCACCATGCCATAAGTTGGTCCACGCCACTGCCCTTCATGATTTTCCCAACCGAGCACGACAGGAATACCTGTGAGCGCGGCAACGCGCCCAAACGCGGAGTCATAAGCGCCACCAATGGCCTCCGCGACCACGACATCATCTCCGTTGACCAGCGCACCGAAGCAGGTAATCGAGGCATAATCCTCATCAGCACCACGCAGAAAACCCGCCCCACCATCCATCGTGAGTTGCGAGAAGCCGGTATTCAGGGTGCGAAAGCTCTCGTAGGTGGTGCGATTTTGAATGCCGAAAAGCGGATACAACAGGCCAAGCACCAGCACGCCACCCGTAAGCGCGGTCAACAAGGCACGAACCACGCGTGCAGGCTGCGGCAGGCGTACATCCGCCAGCATCGAATAAACCGCATAAGCGCCAGCGACGCTGAACATCACCCAGGCTTGATAGTAAAATTTGAAGACGGTGTTGATGCGCACACTGAAATTATCACGCAGGTAGACATAATCCGGCATCAGCGTCAACACCAGCCCCGCGCCCACCAGCAGCAGCGCAAAGCCAGTCCCCGATGGATACGTCAGCACCTGGCGGACGGCAATAGCGCCCTCCTCGACCTCCGTCACAGGCGGCACACGTGGGAACAAACGCCCCACCACCACCACCACGCCAACCAGCAGCACTACGGTCGTCAGGATATGCGACAGCCGTTTGCTCAACAGCGCAGGCAGTACCGCGCCCCAGCCGCCATTTTGATCGACAAATCCCAGGGCCGCGCCGCGCAGTTCCGGCACCAGCGACCCTACCAGCACGAACACCAGCACCACCACCAGCAGCGCCAACAGCAATCCACCGGCAGCCAGAAATCCAAGCCGCCAATTCATGCGGTCACGCGCGCGCCAGACCTCAATCACCAGGAACGGCGCGAAGATCAGTATAAACGGGCCGAACATCACAAAGAACAGGCGGAATGCTGTTGGATAGAGCAAATTCGGGAGAATGCCGCCAGCCTGTGACCGGAAGCTGATGAGGAACGGAAAGTACAGAACCACGGTCAGGACGAGCAGCGACAGGCCAAGTAGCAACAGCCGCCACCAATCCCCACCACGTAATCGCCCGGTGCCATTGCGCAGCAATCGGCGCACCGCATCCGCGCCCACCAGCACAGCCATATAAATGGGGCCATCCCAGGTGTTCAAAAACACCAGCCCGCCAAGGCACAGGCCATAAAAG
>JAIOHN010000373.1 GCA_019912985.1 Anaerolineae bacterium
ATCTGAACCCCGTTTTCAGTGCTGACGACACGCGTTAGAGCACGTTTATCAGTTTTCTCTCGGCAGACTACACAAGTACGCTGAGGAACATGCTTGCGGCGTTGAGGTTGCATTCCGCTCACCTTAACTCTCAGTCAAGAAAATCATCCCAGTCATCCTGAGCACGGCGATTCTTACGCCGCCGCTTGGAGATCACCTCGCCGACTTCCTCATCAAAGATGAGCTGGCGACGTTTCTGGCGATCTTTCTTTTTCTTTTTCGTAGTCTGCTTAGTGTCCGTAAAGACACCGTCTTCGTCTTCCTCTTCATAAACGTCTTCGTCGACCTCAACTGCTTCCGCCTGCCAGGTCGGGGCAGGAGTCTCTTCAGCCTGCAATTCCTCGGGCGACAGCGGCTCATCAGCAAAAGCATCAGGGACTTCATCCGGAGCAACTTCGACCTCCGGTTCGACCACGACTTCAACTTCCGCTTCTGGCAGCGGCGTTTCTGCTTCCACCGCAGGCTCGCTCTCAACCACTTCTTCGACTGGCGCTGGAGCTTCTTCCAGAATTTCTTCTTCTGGCAGCGACTCAACCTCTGGGATCACCACCCGGTCTAATGCCGCCTGCAGCTTGGTGAATGAATTCGGAGGCAGCGGCGACAACAACTGGTGCAGGTAGCCTTCGTCAATCAGGAAGCGCCACATGACCTCGCCCACATTCTCCAGTGGTTGTAAGGCCTCGACAATTTCATCCGACACGTCTAACACGTCGATAGGCAGATCGAAAGCACCTTGCGGCAGCGTCGATTTGACTGCATTGATCTCTGCCAAGCGGGCCTGTCGTGCTTCTTCACGCTGCGCCAGTAAACGGGTCTCGACTTCATCGGCAAAGCGTGCCAATGTCTGATATTCCTCTGGCATAATCGTGCGATTGTTGACCTTCTTGTCCATAATACGCACGACTTCGGCCATCATATCGGGGGCTTCGATCGCCAGATCCGAAACCGGGGACGCGTCGATTCTGCCCAGAGCCTCTTGCACCGCTTCAGTGACACTCTTAATGTCAATGCGCCAGCCAGTCAGTTTGGCGGCCAGGCGCGCGTTCTGTCCCTCGCGACCAATCGCCAGCGAGAGCTGATCATCCGGCACCACCACGACCGCTGTGCGACCGCTGTCCGGGTCATCATCCAGATACACGCCGCTCACTCGCGCCGGGCTGAGGGCTTTGGCAATAAACGCCTTTTGATCAGGATTCCACTCAATAACGTCGATTTTTTCCTCGTGAAGCTCTTTCACGATGTTCTGAATACGCATACCGCGCATCCCGACACATGCGCCCACCGGGTCAATGCCATCTTGCAGCGCAGCGACGGCGACCTTGGAGCGATAACCCGCTTCACGGGCAATATTTTTAATCTCGACCTGACCGTTAAAAATCTCCGGCACTTCATATTCCAGAAGGCGGCGCAGCATATTACGATGACTGCGGCTGACCACAATCTGCGGGCCGCGATTGCTGCGCTTTACTTCCAGCACGTAAGTACGCAGTTTGTCATGCGGTTTATAGCGCTCACCGGGGATCTGCTGAGTGCGTGGCATCACCGCTTCGGCACGGCCCAGGCTCAGGGTGACCATACTGGAATTCACACTCTGCACGGTTCCCATGATGAGATCGCCTTCGCGCTCCACAAACTCATCATAAAGCGAGTTGCGTTCTGCCTCGCGGATTTTTTGCAGGATGACCTGCTTCGCCGTTTGTGCGGCGATGCGGCCAAACTTCTTGGTCGTACCACGCACCTGTACCATCACCATATCGCCGACCTGGGCTTCGGGATCGTAATACCGCGCTTCTTCCAGCT
>JAIOHN010000374.1 GCA_019912985.1 Anaerolineae bacterium
TGAAGAAAGGATGGGGAGAATGAATGAGGCCATCCCGGGGCGAATCTGGTACATGGGCACCCACCCCCCTTCATAGAAGGCTGACATGCTTTCCATATTTTTGATAACGGACAGCAACACATACCCCTTCCCGCCGATGTCGCTGGGATCGGTCTGAATCGTTCCTTCTGCCGAGATCAAGCATTGCAGGTAGTTGTTCCCGGGGGGGCAAAGGCACTCCGACACCATGGGGTCGCAAAATTCTTCCTTGAAGCGAAACGTCCCGAAAAAACGGGCACGATGCGGGCCGTTTTGCAGTACATCGCGTTGCGCGCGATACGTCTGGTACCGCTCGACGAACGCCTTGTGCTCGGCCCAGATGTCCTGGCTCTGGTCATTTGCAACGGCCGCGCCGGAACCAAGGAAGGCGGCAAACATCACCAATATCGTCACGAACAAATGTTTCACGGAAACCTCCGTAATCAAGATTTGAAACTTTCGAAACGGCAAACCTCGCCGCGCCAGACAAGGCGGATGGTCCCCGTCCTGCCGTTCCTCACTTTTCGCGCAATCACCTCGGCCACACCTTTGTCCGGGGATTCCTCGTTGTAGTATTCGTCTCGGTAGCACATCAGCACCACATCCGCATCCTGCTCGAGCGCGCCCGATTCACGCAGATCCGACATCACCGGACGCTTGTCCGTTCTCTCCTCGCAGCGGCGCGATAGCTGCGACAAAGCAATGACCGGGCAGGATAGCTCCTTGGCCAAGGCCTTCAGCCCACCGCTCACCTTGCCAAGCTCGGCGGCACGGTTATCCCCAAGTCCGGCTGTATCCATCAGTTGGATGTAATCGACCACCACCAAGCGGAGCTGTCCGACTTTGCGAGCTAGCGCCTTGGCGCGCGCACTCAACGTCTTGACGCTCAGTGCCGGGGTATCATCGATATACAGTGGGGCCTCGCTCAGCCGTCCGATCGCAGCAATAGCCCTTTCCATCTCGGCCTCGCTAAAACTGCCCGACTTGATCTGGTCGTGAGGCACATTCGCTATGGAAGAAACCAACCGGTCGACCAGTTGCGAAGTGCTCATCTCCATAGAGAACACCGCCGCGGGCTTCCCGTCGAGCGCCAGGTTTTGGGCGATATTTACACCGAGCGTAGTTTTGCCCATGGCTGGGCGGCCGGCCAGGACGATCAAGTCGCCATCACCCATCCCGCCGCCGAAATGCGAATCAACCTCGGGGTACCCGGTGGGAAGCGCGCTGATTTCGCCGTTCATACGCTTATCCAGAACATCCAGGAACTCGGTAAGCGCTTCGCGCACATGATCCAGCCCGCCCGGTTCGGCAAGACTGCTTGCGTCCCGGATGACGTTCTGCACTAAATCGACGATTTCCGCGGTCGACCGCGGCCCCGGAGATGACGCGAGGGCATGCATTTCGGCGCCTACGTCGGCCAGCCGGCGGCGCATCGCCCGGTCGCGGATGATGATTGCGTACCGGTGGATGTTCGCCGCGGAAGTAGTGTTATTGGCGATCTCCACAAGATAGGTCATGCCGCCGGACTGGTCGGCCACTCCACCCTCTTTCAGGGAATCCCATACAGTGACCACATCGGCGGGCTGCGAATTCTTGATCAACGTGACGATATGGCGATAGATCCGGCGATGATCGTCTCGATAGAAATCCTCGACCTGCAGCTTGGTTTCCTCGACACGCTCCAGCGCCGAATTATCAAGCAGCAAGCCTCCCAGCAAGTTCTGCTCGGCTTCGATGGAATAGGAAGTGGTCATCGAACAATAACGAAAAACGCAGCCATGGCGCCAATTCCCGCCACAACCATTTCAGAAATCGACCCGGTTTGGATGCTGACACCCGGGACACGGAAAATTCGCCGACGGGGCCAGAGAAGAGGTACCCCGCTCGGCGTGCACGCATCGGCAGCAAGGTGGGATAGGTAGCCAACGGCAAGCGCGCCGGCGTAACCGAGCCACTGCGGCGCCTGCAGTAGCAGCACAAGCATCACGAGAATCGCGAGCAGGGAGTGCGTGATTCCGCGGTGCCCGAATACCAGAGCCACCAAATCGGAGACAGGCCGCATCTTGCGACCAAGGCGGCTGTAAGGGTGATCAATATCGGGCAGCAGTGCCCCAATCATCGCTGCGGCAATCGCAAGCGGCTCGGAATCGAAGAGCCCGGTAGCAGCCAACGTGGCGCCGGACAACGCGCCCAATACGAGATGCGTTCCGCCGGTCATAGCCCCTCCGGCGGCTCGGCCGTCAATTTCTGCCGGAGGCCGTCCAACAACCCGCGGATCTTCTGTGCGTGCTCCGGGGACGCGGCCGCCGGCGGCGCCGGGATGGCTTTGGGCTTCTCCGGCACGCTGGGCGGCAGCAACCCGGCACGCACATCGGCTTGGGCCTTTTCGAGCGCCCTACCCCAACGGTCGCGGACCTCGTAGTAGGGGCGCTGCATCAAATCATGGAACATGCTTGCGGCGGCCCAGTAAATTGCCGGGTTGCTCCATTGGTCGGTGCCGGATTCGCGCCGGCGGCGCATCTGGGCTACCGCTTCTTCGTAGGCGGCGTCACGATCAAGGGGTGGCCGGCAAGCGCGCAGGAACTCCGTGAAACTTGGCGGAACAGCATGTAGATTGCGGCACTTGGCAAGACCGGCGCGGATTTCCTCGGGGCTCACCCCTTCCGCCGTGAAACCGGCTGCCCAGGCGGTGCGCCACGCCAGCATGCTTTCCTCGGTAGGAAATCGCGAACGCCATAGCCAGGGGTATAAGCCGTCCAGCTGGCTGTAGAGCCAGTTGAGCAGATCGTCAGTAGACGGCGTTAAATTAGTCGACACGAGAAGCCGCCCCCTCGATCACTGGTGCTTTCGCGCCGGACGTGCGGCGCATGAATTCGTACGGATCGAACTTCGCGGGGCCGCTGATCGCAGCCGGTGCCCGCGACGCCTTGTCCTGGTCGCCAATCAGCCACTTCACCAGGAACTCCTCCACTCCGCGCCGGGTTTTCCGCTTGGCCGGCTTAGCCTTGCACCACGCTCTGATGTTGCGCAGCGACTGGGCGACGTCGACCTGCGGGAAAGCCAGCTTCCACTCCTCAAGGAGTTTTTCCGTGACCATGTATTCGGTTCCGTCCGACAGGGGAATTGCAAAGCCGGACGCCTTTACGTTTTGCTGGTCCTGCTGCTCCAGTCCAAAAAGCGTAGGCGCAGGGGGGGCGCATGATGAGGATACAGATGACGGTTCACTTGATGTATACGTTGATGGTTCGGCTGACATAGCTGTGTCAGCCCTCTCGGTCACGGATGTCAGGGGTTCCTGACCTTTGGTGTCAGGGGTTGGCGGCGATTTGGCAGGGGTGACAAATTGGGTAGGGGTGACACCGGTGACAGGGGTGTCACATGAAATGACAGGGGTGACAAATTGAGCAGGGGTGACGCGGACGACCACCGTAGCCGGCCCGGCAGCGTACCCGGAAGGGGTGACGCCGGTGACAGGGGTGTCAAAATTGGTAGGGGTAGCTGAATCGTCCCTTGTTGGGGGCTGCGCCGGCTTGCTGACAGTTTGGCCACGATTCGCGGCGGCGGCCGCCCTCCCCTCTATGTACTGCTCCTTCTTCTTGCGCCACGCTTCTTGTTTCTTGGCATAGTCAGCGACGCGCTGCGCCTTGGCGGCGTCAGCCAATGGCAGAAGCCGTTCGACGATGATGCGGTATTGGCGGGTAGCGGTAGGTGCCCCTCCAGAATGGTTGGCGACCACCTCGATC
>JAIOHN010000375.1 GCA_019912985.1 Anaerolineae bacterium
CTCTTTCTGAAGATCAGGGCTTTTCTCAACCTGGGCAATTCCCTCGGCGACGCGATCCATCATCTGCCCAGGATCGACTTCCAGTGGTTTATCAACCTGTTCAATATCGCGCGACACCACTTCGCCGTCGAGCAGTTCCACAGTCACCTGGGGAATATCCAGCGCCGTAATTTTACCAACTTCGCGCTGGCCGGTTTTCGAATCTACAACGACGATCACCGTGTCACCCACCGCCAGTGTCGAGCGTGTCATGTCTTTTTGCGCATAACGATCCAGAAAAATTTTGTAGCCCAGATCATGAAGGGCGTTTTTCTTTCGTTCGGATTGCACCATGTAGTTTTATCCCTCCCCGTAAATATAAAAGTCAGCTTAAAGCCACACCCTTGGCAACCAGCAGGCGGTCAATCTCATTCCGCAGCGTTTCCAGGTTACTCAGGTCAAGGTATATCAGGGCATAACGAATATAGGCGATTTCATCCAGGTCACGCAGGCCGCGCACCACCATATCGCCCACCAATCGGCTTGAGACTTCTTCCGCACCCATTTGTTGCAGTGTGCCTTCTACGCAATCGACCAACCGCGTGATCTCTACCCCTGGAACCGGGCGTTTTCCGCACGCCATCCGAATGCCATGGATCAGCTTCTCGCGGTTGAACTCCTCGCGGTTGCCGTTTTGCTTCACCAGCAGCGGTGTCGTAAGCACCACGCGCTCATACGTCGTAAAGCGCATCTCACACTGCTTGCACTCGCGGCGGCGTCGAATCGCGCCATCGCCATCATGCGTGGTATTGATCACTTTTGTATCATCGGTACCACAATAGGGACACTGCATAGATCGAGTTTTTCTGATAAGAAACAGATGTTCTCAGGGGTAAGATGGATAAGAAACCCCCAACAAGCAAGGTGTATGGGGGTCAGGTTTTCTATACCCGTAAAGTACCTGAGAAAGCGTGCGAATGGTCTAATCAAGCGAACTATATGGTAAAACTCTAGCACGGTGGCCGGAGATTGTCTACTAGTTTTCGGGACTAGTTTGGTTAGAAAATAGTAGGTGCGTATAACGTTTTTCCCACATATACCACATCATCCCACATCGCCTTAAGACGGCCAAAAACGACAATAATTGCGACAATCCTATCTTGCATCAGCGTGAAAAAATAGCATACTAAAATCATGTCCACCATCGACCACACACCCACCTCAACCCGCATCAATCGCCCTCAACTTGTGGTCGAGCTGGCGGCTGTTACCTTAATCGCACTGCTTTACTTTGCTTTCGCGCTCTCCTACCGGCTTCCCGGTGAGCCGCGCGACCTCAATCTGATCGGCCTCAATCCCGCCAATCGCTTCGGCGGCATCGAATACGAGCGGTTGGCTGGTGTCCTGCTGCCCACTGAGATCGGCCTCAAGCGCTATGGGCATATCCCCACCTGGAATCCCTACCTCAACACCGGCACGCCATTGCTCAATGACGCCTTCAACTACCTGTTTAATCCTTTCGCCAGCCTGCCGGTACTGCTCCTGGGGGGTGTTCAAGGCACAAAAATCGCCATTCTCATCAGCTTGCTGCTATCAGGCTGGAATATGTGGGCGCTCATGCGCGCCATCGGAGTCGGCGCGTTGGCACGGGTTGCTGCCGGAGCCTTCTATCTTGCCAGCGGTGGCATCGCCGCCAAGTATTACACCGGGCACTTTCAACTTGGACTCAGTCTCGCCTGGCCGCCGTTAGTCTTTGCCGGTCTGTGGTGGACACTGCACACGACCGACCGCCGCGCGCCGTTGTTGATGGCCGCTGCCTTTGCGCTGCTCTTCTTCTCCGGCAACATCTACTACAGCCTGCATGTCATCATCTGCTGTGTGGTGATTTTGGCGCTGCACCTGTTCGAGCGCGATGAAGATAGCAGCCGCTGGCACATCCGCTGGGATCGCCTGCGACGGGCGGCGATCGGCGGATTGTTCGCCCTGGGCTTCAGCGCTATCCAGTTCATGCCCATCTGGCAAACACGCGGCTTCGTCATCCACGACAATGTGGATCTCGACAGCTTGGGACAGATCGCTGCCCGCTATGACATGGGGCAGGCGCTCGTCAACTATGTCTATCCCTGGCAGCGCTGGTACATTTTTGAGATCGACGCCTTTGGGATGCTGGTGGTGGTGGATTACGCCTACATCGGGCCGGGAGTTTTCCTCTTTATTCTGGCGCTCATCACAGGCATCCGTCGTGCCTATCGCAAGGCGGTGATCGCCGCGTTTATTCTGGCAGGGGTGATGATGATCTGGGGGGCAGGTCAGACACCGATTCTGCAATTCCTCTACACCCGCATTGACCTGCTGTCAGAATTTCGCTATCTAGGACGCGCCCACTCCATCGCGGCCCTGTGGTTCATCGTCCTGGCAGCAATCGGCATCGACAACCTGTGGCGCTTTATTTCCCAACTTGGACATCAGGCCGCCAGCGCATTCAAGCATACACGCACACGACTGGTGGGGATGCTGCTGCTGGTGACGATCGGCTGGCTCTGGTTTTACCTCTTCAGCCTGCTCGATCACGGTACACGGCTGCAATTGGCGCTGAATATCGTCCCGCTGTTCACCTTTCTTGAGCCACGTGTCTTTACCGATTACCAGCAGGCCGCCCTGATCTTATGGACACTCGTCGCGCTTGTGCTGGCAATCGACAGCCTGTTGATATTGATCCGGCGGCTTTTCGCCAATCCCAGCCGCCAATGGTTCCAACTGGCGCTGGCGCATGGCCTGCGCTTCGGCCTTGTGATCCTGGTATTGAGCGCCCTGACCGATATGATGCAGGCCAACAGCCCGCTCATCCGTTACAGCCCGCCGATCAACCACTTTGACAGGTTATATGATGACGTCCACGCGGGCGAAACACGCAGCCCTTTCCCCGCCATCACTGAACCATTTTCGCCCTCGGCCTTTGATGGTTACTACAGCGAGATTCGCAGTTGGCTGCTCAATGAAGGCTGGACTCCGCGCGTGCTGCCCGATGCCATCCCCAAAGGCGCACCCGCCCTGCTGGATATGCCCGGTTGGGTGATTACATCCAACGAATACAGCGGCGCAGCCTATGATCTGGCGCTGGAGTTCCTCGATTCTGTGGAGTATGAACTGGTCCGTTGTGTGCCGCAGGTCCCCTCGCCGAGTATTGAAGATCCCTGCGACTTTGATACTCAGGAGGGAGCCGCACTCTACTATCTGCCAGAAGCACTGCCTTACGCCTTCATCGCGCAGCAGCAAACATTACTGACTGCTGCCGATAGCATCACGCCGGAAAACGCGCCGCAGCCTGATATTCTGCTGCACCAGCAGGACACCATCTACATGCTGGCTCAGGCACCTGCCGCCGAACCGCATTATCTGGTCGTGCAGGAAACCAATTTCCCCGGCTGGCAAGTGTTTGTCGATGATAAACCAGTCGCGCCTGTCACGATCAAGCGATTTGTTGGCATCCCCATGCAGCCCGGCACCCACACCTATACCCTGCGCTTCGAGCCGTCAGGGATGGCGGCGGGACTCATCATCACACTGGCAAGCCTGCTGCTGGCATTTTTCTATTTGCGCAAGAATCAAACAGAGACGGCTGTTAAGGCCGCCTCTGCTCATGGGTGAGAGTTATCTTGAAAGTGCGGGGACGCGATTAGCGCCGTTTCCGCAAAAAGGTCGGGATCTCGATGTCGTCCTCATCATACACGCGCCCCGGATAATCATTGCCCGGCTGCTGCTGGGGAGGCTGTGGTGCTGCCGGTGGCTGCTGCTGAGGCGGTTGCTGCGGTGCCGGTTGTGACCGCTGCTGTGGCTGCTGCTCCTGCGGCTGCTGGTGCATCTGCTGCGGACGATTCTGGGTCTGCTGCGGGCGCTGCTGGGGCTGAGAACGCAGCGGCTGATTCGCCAGCGTTCCGCGTGCGACACGGCTTTGCTCAAAACCCGTGGCGATGACCGTAATCCGAATTTCATCGCCCATGCTCTCATCAATCTGCGCACCGAAGATCAGGTTCACCTCAGGATGCGCACTTTGCTGGATAATGGCCGCTGCTTCGTTGATCTCGAACAGCGTCATATCGGGGCCACCGGTAATATTGAACAGGATGCCGCGCGCACCATCGATCGTCACATCCAGCAGGCTGCTGCTGATCGCGTTCTCGGCAGATGCCCGCGCCCGGTCGTCACCACTGGCACGACCCACGGCCATCAGGGCAGCGCCGCCCTCGGACATAATGGTTCGCACATCGGCGAAGTCGAGGTTAATCAGTGCCGGGACCGTAATCAATTCGGAAATACCCTGGATACCCTGTCGCAGCACATCATCCGCCAGTGAGAACGCCTGCTGCAAGGTGGCGCGCTTGTCGGCAATTTGTGCCAGGCGGTCATTCGGGATGACAATCAGCGTGTCAACCTGGCTTTTCAGGGCTTCAATACCTGCTTCCGCGGACTGCATACGGCGCGGACCTTCAAATGTAAATGGCCGTGTCACAACGCCAATCGTTAGCGCACCCAGTTCCTTAGCGATCTGCGCGACGACTGGGGACGCGCCCGTCCCGGTACCGCCGCCCATGCCGCAGGCGATAAAGACCATATCCGCACCACGCAGCACTTCGTAGAGGTCGTCGGAGCTTTCTTCAGCAGCTTTGCGGCCAATTTCAGGATTGCCGCCTGCGCCCAGACCGCGCGTCAGCTTGTCGCCAATGCGCACCCGTGTCTTGGCTTTCGACAGCATCAATGCCTGATTATCGGTGTTCACCGAGATAAACTCGACACCGGCCAGCCCTTCGCTAATCATGCGATTGACTGCATTACCGCCGCCACCGCCCACGCCCACAACCTTAATCTGGGCGAAGTTTTCGCCGGGCAATAATTCATTCATATCAAGATCCATAGTAGTCCTCCCCCGAAGGCGATCTTTAAAATAACTCTCGCACCATAGCGCTAATTGTACGCATAACCGTCTAATTAGCAACTCAGTCTACACCGGCATCGGGCAGCAGGCGTTTCAAGAATCCGCCGAGCAAATTGCCGATCTTCGCGCCGGAAAATGCACTGTGTCCGTTCGGTTGTTCCGGGTGAACAGTATCCATCTCCAACCCCAGTCCCAGCAATCCCACACTAGTACTGTAGGCCGGGCTGCGCAGTGCATCGGCCAGGCCGGTCAAGCGTTCCGGCTTCGCCACCCGCACCGGCATGTCCAGTGTTTGCTCCGCCACTTCCCGGATACCAGGAAGCTGCGAACTCCCTCCGGTCAGCACCATTCCCGCCCGCAGCAAACCATCATAGCCAGAGCGCTTAATCTCACGCTGCACCAGCTCAAAAATTTCAATCACCCGCATTTCAATGATCTCGGCCAATCCGCTGCGCTGCACTTCCGTCGGCATGCCTTCACCAAACGGCTGCACCAGGAATGTCTCCATCATGTTGACAGCCTTGCGCTGGGCGTGACCGTGTTGAATCTTCACGATCTCTGCCTGTTCAAATGGCACACGCATCCAGTGAGTGATGTCGTTGGTCACATGATCGCCGCCAACCGGGATCACCGCCGCGTGCCAGACCGTGCCTTCGATAAAAATGGCGAGATCGGTAGTGCCGCCGCCAATATCCACCACGACGACGCCCATCTCGCGCTCCTCCGGTGTCAGCACCACATGCCCGGATGCCAGCGGGTTGAGGATGAAGCGGTCAACATACACCCCGGCGGCTTCCACCGCCTGTTCCAGATTCGCCAGACAGGTTGATGACGCCGTGATAATATGCGCCTCCAGTTCCAGCCGGAAGCCATGCATCCCCAATGGGCTGCGCACCCGGTCCTGCCCATCCAGCGAATAACTGCGCGGGACCACGTGCAGCACCTCACGGTTATGTGGAATGGCAATCGCCCGCGCCGCGTCCATCGCTTTATCAAGATCGTCGCGGTTCACACCGCGCGTCCCGGTAATGCCGACCATGCCCCGGCTGCTGATGGAGGCGATATGATTTCCCGCCACACTCACAAATGCGCGGCTGATGTCATAACCGCTGCTGCGCTCCGCCTTGTGGACAGAAGCCGAAATCGCGGCAGTGAGTTGCCCGATATCGTTGACAATGCCTTTTTTCATCCCCCGGCTTGGCTCAATCCCGGCACCCACGACAAAAATATCATCGGGACGCACCTCGCCGACAATCGTACAGATTTTGTTCGTTCCTACATCAAGTCCGACAACAAGGTCGCTCACTACTCACCGCCCCCAAGAACAGAGTAATATGGCGCATCAGGATTGGCGACATTGATCTCTGTGGGCTGGATGTTGCGCGAGAGCAGATTGGCGACAATCGCGTCGTACACCAGGATTTTCTCCGGCATATCCGTCCCAATCCCAAACCAGACTTCCCAACCGCGCCCATCCTGATAACCTAAACCTTTGTTTGGATGATAGCGCAGAAGATCAATGGTCGGAAACATACTGCGCAGTTGCAAAGCGCCACTAATAATCCTTGTATCCAGCTTCGTGTTGGGTGCCAGCGGCCCTTCTGTCACGTAGTCCGAGATGCGCAGTAAATCCGGACGGTCTTCGCGCTGCTGCATCACCCGCCCTTGCACATCAATCCACGTGGCAACACCGGATTGCTCCCAAACCAGCGCTGGCTGCCGCTCCTGAACGATGATCTGCACCATCCGCGGCGGCCAACCCACCGTAACCCTGGCATCCGCAACTGTGGGGGATCGCAAAATATTCTGCCGTACTGCTTCCGGGTCCACCCAAAACACATGCAGATTGGCGATGTCCGACAGGGCAAACACTTCTTCTTTGGTGAGATATTCCAAACCGCCGACCGCGATACTGTGGATATAAAACGCGTCCGCACTAAAAAACAGAAACAAAACCAGCAGCAAACTGACGATGATCAACCCACTGAACACCCGCCAGCCGACGAAAACTCGTCCACGCACCCCATGCTGCACGAGCGGGCGTTCAACGCCTTCTGCCGGAGCGAGGCCACCATGCCAGACGCCGGGCAGACGGGTAGACCGTCGCCGACTTTCACGTGAACGAGATGCCATGAACTACCTGTTACCCATTTCCAACAATAACCCACAATCCCAACTATATGCTAAACCGACCTACCTGTCCAGCGATTGAAACCCTTCCCCAACCATCTCTATTTCGGTTTCCAGGCGAATACCACTAATCCGTTCTACCACAGCCCGCACATGCTGAATCAAAGCGTAATAATCACGCGCGTTGGCCTGCCCGGTATTGATAAAAAAGTTGCCATGAACCGGCGAAACCTGCGCGCCGCCAATCGCATAACCTTTCAAGCCAGCCGCCTCGATCAGGCGTCCCGCGTAGTCTCCGGGCGGATTTTTGAAGATGCTGCCCAGGCTGGCCCCCGGCGGCTGTGTCCGCTTCCGATGTTGAATAAATCCATCCATCCGGGCTTGAATCGCCTCCGGTGCATCTGGTGTGAGCGCCAAAGTCGCTTGTAATACGATGAAACGCCGGTCAGTTCTTGCTTTCAAGCACGAGAAACGATAGTCATACCGCAAATCAGCCAGGCTGTAAAGCCGCTGTCCTTCAGCCGCATCCAGCACCAGCGCATCACATAGGATGCCCGCCATATCACCACCATGCGCCCCGGCATTATTCACCACCGCCCCGCCAACTGTCCCCGGCACACTGACTGCCCATTCCAGCCCGGACAGCCCTCGGCGCTGACACTTGCGCGCCAGCACGGATAAACTCGTCCCGCTGGCGGCGGTCACAAGATAGCGCCCATCAACCTGGGCGAAATCCACCGCGTTCACCCGGTTGACCACCACCAGA
Source organism: Anaerolineae bacterium (assembly GCA_019912985.1). Classification (GTDB taxonomy): domain Bacteria; phylum Chloroflexota; class Anaerolineae; order Aggregatilineales; family Phototrophicaceae; genus JAIOHN01. The sequence goes on from JAIOHN010000375.1 coordinate 7,809, forward strand.
CCACGCACACCGGCATCCGAAACCAGGATATTCGCGCCACCGCCGATGACTCGTACCGGCAGTCCTTGCGTCCAGGCAGCCTGCATGACTTCGGCGAGGTTTTCTACTGATCCCTTGGCGATGTACAACCACTCCGCCGGGCCGCCCAACCGAGCTGCTGTGTACTTCGCCAGCGGTTCATCAGCCAGCAGCCGATCACCCAGCAGCGTCTGTATCGTCTGCATCTTCGTCTTGGGGTTCTTCAGGAGAGGTAGGTTGTGGTGAAAGGGTTTCCTGGCGCAGCTTTAACAGATTGATGCCCACCAGCGGCGCGTCGCCCGCGCTCATAATCACAACTACTGCCGGAGCCTTCACCCTGGCATGAAGCATACGCACCGTTTCAGATAGGTTGCCGCTGTGATGCGCGTCCGGGTGATCCATCCCCACCACGAGTGCCGCGCTGGTCACACCCGGCACCGGGTCCTCCCGCGCCGCGTAAATATCCATCACCAGGACATGATCGGCGTCGCCAAACGCGGCGATATAATCCTCCTGTAGCGCATGTGTCCGGCTGTAGGTATGCGGCTGCCATACCGCCCACAACGCGTGATCGGGATAACGCTGGCGCGCCCCTTCCAGCGTCACTTTAATCGCCGTGGGGTGATGCGCGTAATCGTCGATCACCACGACACCGCCAGCATCGCCGCGCAGGTCAAAACGCCGCCCAGCCCCTTCAAATGTCGCCAGCGCTGCCGCAGCTTCATCCAGCGGCACTCCCTGTCGGTGAGTTGCGATGAGAGCCGCCAGCGCGTTCAGCACGTTATGCTTGCCGGGAGGAATAAGCCGCACCGTGACCATCAC
>JAIOHN010000376.1 GCA_019912985.1 Anaerolineae bacterium
GGCGCAAAGTAGTATGGATCACTTTTCGTGAGGTTTTCCGCGGCCCAGTTGTGTGCGGCTTCGATGATGTCGTAATTCATCTTTACCGGCTTAGCCTTGCCCTTAAAGTTGTCCATCAAGGCATCGTGCAGCATATCCAATGGGATACCGAACAGCCAGGACACCACACCCACATACACCATATTGCCTACTTGCTCACGGCGTTCACTGGGGATTTCAAACTGCTTGATGGTATCCTTTACCGGGATTTCGTAATAGATAATATCATCGCGGCTCTGGCCCCATTTCCATTCCTCAGGAATGATGCAGACACCGCCAGCAGGCAAGTTTGCAATGTCTTCGGCGGCGGTGGTTTCATTCATGGCGATGGCGACTTCGGTGGTTTCGCGACGGGCAGTATAACCGTCTTTACTCACGCGAATGGTGTACCAGGTCGGCAGGCCTTTAATGTTGGATGGGAAGAGATTCTTACCGTTGACCGGAATGCCCATCTTGAACAGCGACCGAACCAGGAGGTTGTTCGATGTCTGGCTTCCAGAGCCGTTTTTTGTTGCAACCATAAATGCGAAGTCGTTGACGACGCGCCCGTCGTCTTCGGCTTGTGGTCTTAAGTCATCTTGTGTGCGTGCAATACTCATAATTCTTTACGCGGCGGACCGCGCCTCTCCTTTCATGGACTTCGAGAACTTACTACCGGGTTGCCAGTAAAATGACTTGTAAGTGGAATAACTCCTTTTGAAAGTTAATCTTTCTATGGCTGCTCCACATCATTCAGGTTCGGCTCATAGCGTAATAATTGGGTATGTTCCTCGAATGCTTTTTGAGCAGCATCAAAATCATGCGCGCAGATCTCATTGAGGATACGCTCATGATAATCCCACACTTTCTGGTGATACTCGTAATCCGCATACCGGTTCGGCTCGACGGCATCATAAGCATCCCAGTAAGCTTCGAGGAGACCCAGAACGAAAGGGTTATGCAGCCGTTTAAAAATGGTCATGTGGAAGACGCGATGTTCCTGATTAGGAATGCGAATCCACTTGTCTTTGAGCTTCTGGCGAGCTTCTTCGATACATTGGCGCATAATGGCAATATCGTCTGGTGTGAGTAACGCACAGGCTTCGTGCCAGAATGCCAGTTCAATGTGGGTACGTAGCTCACTAAAAAGCTCAAAATTATGGAGATCGTTCGCCAGAGCGAAGAATAGACTCAACCGAACGGCTGGCGCGAAAGAGTAGTCTTTCATGCGCATGCCCGTTTTGGAACGGACTTCAACCATGCCCAGCGTACGGGCGACTTCCAACTGTTCGCGAATTTTGCTGGCGCTTAAACCCAGGTGATCCCTGTGTTGAAGCTCGCTAATCGTTGGGAGCCGGTCTCCGGATGAGTAGCCCTGGCTGATGAGAAAATTGAGAAGGTCAGACTCGAGGTCAATGTGAGACATAAGTGTATTCATCCGATTAATCGGATTTATAGGATCAATCTGCCTACATCATAGCACACCTCAGTTGGAATGTCTATTGAGTTTCATGAAGTTTTTATACACTTTTCACAAGAAGCGTGGCGTTGACTTCGGCTTTGATTTGTTCAAAATGTTGGGAATCAAATAGGTCGAGCTGATCCATATCCACACGCAGCACGGGACTGATGCTCCAACCGTTGATCCAGTGTTCATAAAGCTGATTTAACTGGTCAAGATACTGCGGCGAAATCTGCCGTTCATACTCACGCCCGCGCCGTTGTATATGCTGGACGAGGGTATCAACACTCGCTTGCAGATAAATGATGAGATCAGGTGGTGGGAGAAAGGCGCTGACCGCATGGTAAATATTGCAGTACGCCTCATAATCGCGCTGCGACATATGCCCCTGGTGGTAAAGATTTGATGCGAATATTTCTGCATCTTCATAGACCGTGCGATCCTGAACAGCCGTGTTGGGATGCTCAAGCAGCTGGTGATGATGTTCCAGGCGTTTACCCAGGAAAAAGACCTGTGAATGAAAGCTCCAGCGCTGCATATCGGCATAGAAATCCGCCAGGTAAGGGTTTTCCGTGTTGGCTTCGAAGAAAGGCTGCCAGCCAAAAGCATTCGCCAGCATACGCGTCAGGGTGCTTTTTCCGGCCCCGATGTTTCCAGCCACGGCGATAAAGCGCTTGGGTTCATTCATGAGATTCCTCTGTGTGATGTCTATCATTGCGTGCGGCTTCAATCACCGGGAGGTGTGAGTGGCACAGCGAACCTGAGATGTGCAAGTCGTTCCAATTATCGAATATTTGTGCGGTTGCCGCAAGTGGGTTTGGGTTAGAATTTACTGTCCTAAACTGTACAATGCCTGCTGCCAATCCGTGGGGATGTTGGCACCTGTATACCAGCTGATGCTCTGGCTATAAATCCACACATAGCGGTCACTGTACTGCATGGCAACATCGACGACGGGACCAATATTGGCCGGTGTGTAGCCTCCACTGCATCCGCCGGGTTGTAAGCCCTGGTTTCTTGTGCAGGCATGATCCAACCACAGCCCAAAACCCGCTTGGACCTTCTGACTGTATAGCCGAGGGTTGCGCGCGAATTGTAAGCTTTTCTGATGGATGAGCAGATATGCATCGCGAAATTCACTTTCCCGTTTGAAGTGATAGGCTCCCTCAAAGACATCATGCAGAGTTGTGTTTTCATCCGCGCCTGCGATGAGGCCATCGACAAAAGGCACCATCAGCCCATATCCATGACGGCTGCCGTCAAATTCACTGCCGCGCTGCGCTGCCAGCGAGGTACCGTAGGTGAGCAAAACCGTGATACCCGGATAACCCGCATTCATCGCTCGCATAATCTGCCGCCCACGCCGATAAGCCTGGGTGTGGTATTCGTCGTAGTTATGCAGGTTTTTGTATAACTGGCGTGGGTAAGTAAAGAGAATATTCTCACCGTACTGCTCTGTATCGAGCATGATTCCTCGAAAGCCAAGAGTCCGCGCAAGTTGAGCGACTGCCTGAAAGTTGTACTGCACACTCTGGAAGCTATCAAACCAGTCGATATTGCCGGGCGACACCGTGACCCGTAAGAAGTTATCGGTTAAACGTCCCCATTCGAGATTGCTGTATGCTGCCCCCAACGCTTCCAGAAAATTGCCATCCACTTGTTCTTTGCCGAAAATTGTCCAGCCCAATCCGCGCGAGTCGTGGGGGATGTCCACATCCAGGACAACGCCATCAAAGGGTGTGCGCTGAGCTGCGTCCAGGTAGGTGGGCATTTCCTGAAGGGATGGTGTATCCCACCCCAATTCGATCAAGCGTTTGTCGGCTTGCGCACTGGTGGGAGTGCTCAAGCAAAGCAGCATCACCACCGCCATTGAGTATCGGGTAAGGAGGCGGGTAAAACGGGGCAAAGTGGACTTCATCGACAGCCGTTCCAATCATGCTATACTGGCACCAAATCTTTACTGTAAAGGCGAACGCGATGACTGACAAGTTGCACTTCGATACGCTGGCGATTCACGCTGGTCAGGAACCTGATCCCACGACTGGCGCGATCATGACACCTATTTACCAGACTTCCACGTTTGTTCAAGCCGCGCCCGGCGACCATAAAGGCTATGAATACAGCCGGAGCGGCAACCCGACCCGGACAGCACTGGAAGCGTTGATCGCCGCGTTGGAGCAGGGGCGTTATGGGCTGGCCTTTGCCAGCGGTTTGGCGGCTATCGACACCGTGATGAAGTTATTCAATCCCGGTGATCATATTATCGTGGGCAACGATGTCTACGGTGGAACGTTTCGACTGTTCGAGAAGGTTTACCGGCGTTTTGGGCTGACGTTTAGCTGGGTTGACCTGGGTAATCCAGAAAAAGTGCAGGCTGCGTTTACGCCACAGACGAAGATGCTCTGGCTGGAAACGCCGACCAACCCGCTTCTAAGCCTGGCGGATTTGACGGCGTTAGCAGAATCTGCACCGCAGAATGTGATTGTGGCAGTCGATAACACCTTTGCCAGCCCAGCCTTGCAGCAGCCACTGACCTTTGGTGCGGATATTGTGATGCATAGCAGCACCAAGTACTTGGGCGGGCACAGTGATGTCGTGGGCGGTTTGCTGGCACTGAATGACGAATCGCTCTACAACGAGTTGAAATTCCTGCAAAATGCTGCTGGGGCAGTGCCAGGGCCAATGGACTGTTTTCTGGTCCTGCGCGGTGCTAAGACATTGGGCCTGCGTATGGAGCGCCACAGCACGAATGCGCTGCAGATTGCCCGCTGGCTGGAAGATCATTCGGCGGTGCGGCGTGTGCTGTATCCGGGTTTGGAAAGTCATCCACAGCATGAACTGGCGAAACGCCAGATGACCGGTTTTGGGGGCATGGTCAGCCTGATTCTGGAAGATGAGCAGGCCGCACGCAAGATGGTCAGCCGGACGAAGTTGTTTGCGCTGGCGGAGAGCCTGGGCGGGGTGGAGAGCCTGATAGAGCACCCGTACAGTATGACTCATGCCAGCACCGCTGACAGTGAAATCGCAGTCGATCCCGGCCTGGTGCGGTTAAGTGTGGGAATTGAAAATGTGGATGACCTGCTGGCGGATTTGCAGCAGGCGTTGGGATAATCCGTTCTGTGTGAAACTTCCGTGTTGTGCTTTTGACTCGGCTGGCGCATAATTTGCGCCATGACAAAACCACACGTAACAATCTATAGCGATGGCGGGGCAAAGCCGAATCCAGGTGGTCCAGGTGGGTGGGGAGTGCTGCTCATCTATGGTGATCGCGAAAAAGAACTCAGCGGCGGCGAAGCCAGCACGACCAATAATCGGATGGAGCTTACCGCGGCCTGTGAAGCGCTGGAGGCGCTAAAACAGCCGTGTGAAGTGACCTTTTATACCGACAGTGAGTATGTTCAGCGTGGCATCAGCGAATGGCTGCCGGGTTGGATACGGCGCGGCTGGAAAACGGCCAGCCGCCAGCCGGTTAAGAATCAGGATTTGTGGGAACGGCTGCATGAAGCAACTCAGCGCCATGATATTGAGTGGTGTTGGGTGCGCGGCCATGATGGTAATGAACATAACGAACGCGTTGATCAGTTAGCGACCAAAGCCCGCTTGGGAGTCCAATCAAAATAGCGTAGCTCGGCGCTTTTATGTTATATTCTTGCCTCCTAATGAATTCGCCCAGCCGGACTCTGCAAGAACACGCACGGAGCCATTCATGCCAAATTATGCCAACCGCGTTTCGACATTTGGTACCACTATTTTTACTGAAATTAACGATCTGGCCCTTGAATATCAGGCTGTAAATCTTGGTCAAGGTAGGCCAGATTTTGATGGCCCGCGCGAAGTCGTAGAGGCATTGGCGCATGCCGCGTTAGACATCAGTGGTGTGAACCAGTATGCACCCGGTCCAGGCACGCCGGATTTGCGCGAAGGCATCGCCCGGCATGCGCAGCGTTTCTATAATCTCGATGTTGATGCCATGCAGGGGACGCTGGTGACGCCCGGTGCGACGGAAGCCATATTCTGCTCCATTATGGGGCTGGTTGATCCGGGTGAAGAAGTCATTATCATCGAGCCATTTTTCGATAGTTACCCTCCCGGCGTGATTATGGCGAATGCCAAGCCAGTCTATGTGCCGCTGCATCCGCCGGACTGGACGCTTGATCCGGCAGAATTACGGGCAGCATTCAACAAAAACACGCGAGCGATTATCATCAATACTCCTAATAATCCCACCGGGCGAGTCTTCACGCGCGATGAACTCCAGATGATCGCCGATTTATGCCAGGAATTCGATGTCATCTGCATCTCGGATGAGGTGTATGAACATCTGGTGTATGAGGGCTACCAACATACTCCAATTGCGACACTGCCGGGGATGTTTGAGCGCACGGTCGCGGTCGGCAGTGCAGGCAAGACTTTTGGCATGACCGGCTGGAAAATCGGCTGGGTATACGGCCATCCCAATCTTATTGCTGGCGTGCGCCGGGCGCATCAGTTTGTGAGCTTTGCGACCAATCACCCCGCACAGAAGGCGGTTGCCCATGCGTTCACCATCGACACCGGTTATTTTGAGGAATATCAGACACTTTACATGCAAAAACGTGCCCTGATGATGCAGGCACTTGATGCCGCTGGGTTGAAGTCGATCCAACCTGAAGGCACCTACTTTGTCATGGCGGATTTCTCCGACGTGTTTGAGGGCGACGATGTGGCTTTCTCCAAACACTTGATTACGGAAATCGGCGTGGCGGCTATTCCACCAATGGCATTTTTCAGTGAGCCACATAAGTACCTGACGAGCAACTATGTGCGTTTCTCATTCTGCAAGAACGATGAAACCCTGCGCGCGGCTGGTGAACGGATGGCGAAGCTGAAGGGGTAAAGTGACGAACTACACTGGTCGCAGGTAAAGCCCATGCTAGACTGTACAAATAGGTGGTACAGTCTTTCCGGTAGAAATATTGATTGAGCCTTGCTCAAGAAATTTGAGAAACATCATGTCTGATAAAACGAAAGAGGATTTACTTGCGACTTATCTGAAAGCGCCCCCGGATGAATTTATCGGCAACCTGGTTCATGATGTGCGCGGCCCGTTAAGTGGCGTGATCTCCGCCGCCAAACTGATTGAAGTCATTCTGGAAGACGTGGAAATCAACGACCGTGAGCAATTGATCGAGCTGGTTGAGATCATTCAAAGAGCGGCGGGCAATATGCGCAATGTTTTGGAAATTGCCGTCGAATACGATCGCATTCAGCGTAAAAGTCGATAGTTGCCAGAACCCCCTCGCAAACTGTACACTTTCTATAACCACAAAAATTAAGAGGCTAATCCCTGATGGTTGTACATG
>JAIOHN010000377.1 GCA_019912985.1 Anaerolineae bacterium
GTCCGGATCTGTTGCTGAGTCTTCCCACTGGTCGCTGAATGCCGGTATCCGACCCCGGGCAACTTGCTTTTCATAACCAGCTACTATACTTCTAGCGATGCTTCGGACTGCGTTTGGGCTTTTCAACTCGCGTTTATAGTCGAAAGTATTCCCTGCTTCGTCTCGTTCTCGCAGTTCATGATTCAGATCTATTAGTAAGTCTTGTAAGATTGATCGAATACAATCCTGCAGTCTATTGTGCCCATCAACTGACGAAATAAATGGATGAGGATTTTGACAGAATAGTTTGCCTGAGGTATCGGTTTCTAGAGCAAGGCGAATTAGATACAGCAAGAAGAAGTTTGTCAAACTGTAATTTGCCATTCTTTGATTGTCTAGATCATTAATCTTCTCCGTTACGACCTCAAAAATGGTGTACAGAGCATATATGCGGTGTGCAGTTATCTCAGGACCGCGAAATATGCGATCATGCAGATCGCCGAAAAGCCGGTAAGTTTGGTGACAAGTCCAAGGCTCTTGTACGTCAAACGCCAACAGAATTTGAGCTGCCAAAGAATTATCAATTTCAATACCATCAACGTTTCCGCCACGCTTGATAGTGTAAGTAATATTAGGGTACTCCTGGACAAACTCTGCTTGGAGTCGTCTTTGAATTGTGCTGTTAGATTGAAAATCTCTTGCTTTGATGGCGTTTTGATTATTTGTATTGTAGGTAATATCCTGAGCGATCTTGCTATCCGGCGAGACCTCAACGATTCGCGAAAGAATTCTAAGATTGTCAGATAGTTTGTCTCTGTTTTCAAATAAAGTGGTTAGACTCTGGCAACCATTCACTACCGAATATCCTGAAATAGTTATCTCTAGATTATTCACTTCAAGAGATTCACACAATATAGTTAAACCGTTATGGTACAAGAGAAAATTATGATGATCATCTTTCTGTACAATGCTTCTCTGGATTTCCTTATTAATCTTAGTTCTTCCCAGCGCTTGGCGAACATTCCAGCTGAACAAGACCTGATTTTTAATACCTTCCATTTCTACCAACTCTTTGGCCGCAATTGACGCAATAACCGCTTTAGCGTCTGGTGTTTCATAGTACACATGGCCTTGGTTAGGTACTATAGAGAATGAAATTGAAGTTCCTATTGAACCTGTAGGATCAGTCGAGATGAATTGATCTTCAAGGATTTTTCTATCATATACGCGAAGATTTGGATTACCATTTGTATAGGCGTCAGCACTTGCATCGGCCATTGCATTGGTTACATATATCCCGAACACTTGATATCCATCAGATATTTTTTCGGAAACCTTCTTGTCTATTAGGAGCGCCTTGAGTTCTGCATTTGATGTGGCGCTTATCAAGCTGTTTACACTTTGGGGATCGACAAATTGTGATAGCGTTCCAACAATTTCTTTGAGACTAGTATCGCCAATGGTTTTGTCCTGCCGCTGGTAGATTTTTGCCTGGAATACATCAATCCTCTCCAAATTATCATCTACATATATAGCGTCAACGCCCATATCAAAGTTTCCATCACAAACGCTATCCTGTGCCTCAACTTCATCGAGACGATAGTAGTTTTCCAGAAACCAGATGAGAAATGCACTAGAATCTGTACGGTCGCCCACTAGATAACGATCGATACTTGTAAGAATGGTCGGATAGGTTAAATCAATCTGATGCATCATGAATTATATTCCTTTGCGATCGCACCTAAATATATATTAGCACATTCTATCGAATGAACCCCAATTCTGAGTAGCAAAACAAAAAACGCCCGGCGTAGTACCGAGCGTTTTTTCTGCGTGCCTGGAGGGATTCGAACCCCCGACCTATTGTTCCGTAGACAATCGCTCTAATCCACTGAGCTACAGGCACTTATAGGTGCGAATATAGTAGCATAGCCAGGGGGGCGGGTCAAGATGAAATGTCGAGCTTCAGACTCACTGATCCGGCCTGACCGGCAAAATCATGTACTTCGATGGTGTAAGTCCCATCGGCCAGTACTTTCCACCCGGCAATCTGTGCGTCCAGCGGATTCAGCGCTGGATCATCCTCCTCGTGATCGTCGTTCGCGGCAACCTGCTGACCGTCAGCATCAAGCAAAGTCAGCATCGGGTCGAGCCTGTCGGTTGCGGTGTGTGCAGTCAGGGTCACAAGTTCGCCTGCGGTGAGGGAAACGGTGCAGGCGAATGAACGGTTGGCGTGGAGATCAATCGCTTGGGCTGGCACAGTGCAAGGGCCGACGAGCGGTTGGGTTGTGATGCTGACCGCAATATCGCCATCTTGTGCGCCGTTAAAGCTGTGGATACGGATCGTATAGTCGCCGGGTTGTTCCAACGGCAGTGATTCGATTGCGGCATCCAGCGGCAGCAGGTCCGTGTTTTCACCCATGTAATCGTCATTGAATGCGATGCGATGCTCGTTGAGCAGGATTTCCAGGGTTACGTCAACGGGTTCTGCGCTCAGGCTGTGTGCCGTCACGGTGAGTATGCTTGGCTCGTCCAGATGATAGCCCAGATCCACCGGGCCTGCATAGCCGGTCAATGTGACGATTTGCGTGGGTTCTGATTGGAACAGCGCCAGCCACAGCAGCGCAATAATTACTTTCACGGAACAACCTTATTGCAAATAAAAGACGGTGGCTATTATACCAGCCACCGTCATGAACAGCCTAGCTTGTGAGATGCTTAGCTTGCTGCGTCTATCTCGGTGTACTCTGCCGGAGCCTCGACCGAGACTGTGGGGGCGTAGTCAGTGATGTTGACCGTCACATTCAACCCCAGCGTAATGGGTTCGCCTTCGCCAGTCGGTGAAGGAATGCTCAGGTCAATCGCCAGCACGCCGCGCTGCACCTGATTGGTATCGCCAGTGCTGATGTATTCGTCGAAGTCGATGTTGATGCCTTCCAGCATCGGTTGTAGGATCGCGATGAAGAACTGCACCTGCGATGCAATTTCTTCCTCTGAGCCGGAAACCATGCCGCCAGCGGTCAGCGCGGCGCTCAGCAGCCCTTCGGCTTCCGTCACCGCTGCCAGATTGATGTGCGTGTTGAAGTGGGCGGTATCCACACCGTTGACATTTTCATCATCCAGCCGGCTCATGACGATAAAATCGGTTGCCAGCAGTTCATCCACGCCGCCCAACAACGCGGTCATATCCGCGCCGCCGGTAAGCGCACTCACATCACCCGCTGCCAGATCCTCCGGGTTGATCGGTAGCCCAGCGCCACCTACGATCTCATTCATCGCGTTATCCAGCGCCGTACCCTGCCAGCCCTGGTCATCGGTCTTGTTGTCAATATACAGCATGTCACCAACCACGCGGATTTCGAGATCAACCGGTTGCTCCGTGACTTCGCCACTGACTTCATCGGGAGCGCTTGCTGTACCGCTTATCGTAATCTGTGCCAGTCCATCGCTCGATCCAATCAGGCCCGTGCCAGTCAGGTCCAGCGCGTTTTCGGTGCTGTTGAGTACCACAGAAAAATCAAATGCCACTGAATCGGAAATTGCACTTTGCGCGTTGCCCTGGGTGAAAAGTGCGTAGTCGTCTGGACTTAGACCAAAGGCGTTGTCCTGTGCCAGCGATACCGGCACGATCATCAATAACAACGCCAGCATGGTCAGTACCAGCAAACGAGATCTAATTTGCATGTTTTGCTCCTGTAATTAAAACGAGGCCAATTTCCAGTGTAGGATCAACGCAAACGCGTGTCAATTCTCAAGTATTAAGCATTGCGCGGCAGCGTGAATCTGAAGGTTGCGCCCTGTCCCGGCGCGCTCTGCACCTCAATCGTGCCGTTGTGCGCTTCGATCAAGCCACGTGCAATCGCCAGCCCCAGCCCAGCCCCACGTTGACCATCATGGTCGCGCGTGCGGGCGCGCTCACCCCGGTAAAAGCGGTCGAACACATAAGGCAAGTCCGCCTGTTGGATACCTTCGCCGCTGTCTGTCACTGTGACTTGCACCCGGTCGCCCAGTGCTTTCGCGCACAGATGCACTTCACCACCTTCTGAGGTGTGGCGAATGGCATTGACCAGCAGATTGTAGAGCACCCGCTGAATTTTCTCCGCGTCGATCTCCACCGGGTCGATGGTGTCATCCACTTCCCCCATCAGTTTGACGCCGCGCCGTTCCGCCAGTGCGCGCATGGCGCTAAGAGTATCGGAGAGCAGGTCGCTTAGTGAAGTCCGTTCACGCCGTAAGTCCAGGTGGCCGCTGTCGAGCTGTGATAGCTCGAACAGGTCGCTGATAAGTTCGTCCAGGTTGGCAATTTCCATCTGAGCAGTGCTCAGATAACGCTGGCGGGTGGCTTCGTCATCCACCACACCATCGGCCATCGCGTCAACGACCAGCCGCAGTGATGCCAATGGCGTGCGCAGATCGTGGCTGGCCCAGGCGATCAAATCACGGCGGCCCTGTTCCAGTGTTTCTTTCTGCCGGGCAGCTTCTTGCAGGTTGGAAGACATGGTGTTAAATGCGACTGCCAGCCCGGTAATTTCGTCGTTGCCGGTTACTTCGACCCGCGTCGAAAGATCACCGCTTGCCAGTCGTTCTGCGCCGTCTGCCAGCCGGGTGATACGCTCATTCAGGGCGCAGGCGATAAAATAGGCACAGCCGATGGAGGTCCAACCCGCAAATAACAGCAGCACCGCATTGAGGTTGAGGTCGTGATACTCGATAAACATCTCTTTGGTTAGAATCCAGATGTTGACCAGCATCAGGACAATGGTGAACAGCGTGACCAGCATCAGGGCGTTGCGCAGGCTGAACAGCCGATTCACCAACCCGGAGCGGTAAATCAGATAGGCGACCAGTGTGCTGACGCTGCCGGAAACGCCCATCAAGAGCGTCAGTTCGGAGATGTCTTTTTGCGGAGGATTGAGCAGCGGCGTGGCAACAAACGTGATAAGCAGAATCACGAAGACCCATATCCCGATAATGGTCTCAATCATTCGTGAAAGATGTTGGTTGCGCATAGCCGCTCCTTCAAACTGTTTCACTTCTTATTGTCTCCCGTTTTAAACAGGTTACAATACCTAGCAACGGCGGGTTGTAAGAGAGAAATCGTGAACGATCCCACACCCAATATCTGGCTGTTACAAACCCAATTAGATGTTGATGGCCTGGTGAAAGCACTCTCCCACCCAGATGCCACCATTCGCAAGCGCGCAGCAGCAGCGCTGCGGACTTTGGGTGCGATCAGTGTCATCCCTGTTCTGGAAAATCGTCTGGCCGATGAACCGGACACTGAGGTGCGCGAGACGCTGGCCGCCGCGCTGGAACACCTGATCGCTGAGCGCGGGCCGGTGCGTAATGCAGAAACCCGCCACCTGGTTGACCAACTCAACAGCGAAGACCTGGGACAGGTCATGCGCGCGATTCACCGCCTGGCCGCTCTCAAGGATAAAACTGCTGCCGAGGCGTTGGTGCTGGTATTCGAAAACCAGGCCCTGTCGCACGACATCCGGCTGGCCGCTGCAGAAGCCCTGATCGCGCTGGAAAGCCCACCTGCGATTGTGGTGCTGCTGGTGGCGCTGCGCCGTGATGAATGGCGAATTCGCCGTAATGCCGCTGCCGTACTGGGCCAACTGGGCGCAGACTGGGCGACCGGGGCGCTGATCGAGCGCCTGGACGATGAAAACGAACTGGTGAGACGCACCGCCCATGCCGCACTGATGCGGATTGGCACGCCAGAAGCATTGCGTGCTGTGCAGCCGGATGTCAGCCAATCGCCATCCCCACAAACCCCTGCCCAACCGTTACCCCAAAACCCAGATGAACCTTCTGATCCATCTGATTAAGCCAGCTTAGCTGAAAAATCTTAAATTTGTCTTGCCGTTAGGTGAGATATATACTACCTACTACACACCAGGAGGGGTGGCAACTATGCGCAAAACAGTATTCGCAGTCCTGCTCATGACGCTGTTGGTGAGTGTTGGCACCGTCGCGCAGCAGTCCGGTGCGGAAATACTGGTTAACCGGGATAACGTGAATGTTCGGCTGTTTCCGGCGATCGGCGCGGAAGTCATCGGCTTTGTCGATGCGGGTTATCGCGCACCGGCTACCGGACGCAGTGGGGATAACCAGTGGATTCGCATTGATTTTAACGGCGAAGAGGGCTGGGTTGGATTTCCTGTCATCAACTTGTTTGGTGATATTAATGCCCTGCCAGTTGCCGACCCCCGTTCTATTCCTTACGGCGGTTTTGAAAGCCCACGATCCGGTATGACCAGTGCGGACAGCCCGGCAAAAGGACGGCTGGCACAAAGTGGGCTGCGGGTGCGGGCGGGTCCAAGCCGTGCCTACCCGGTGCTGGCGAATGCGCCGCGCTATACCGTCATGCCCCTTTTGGGACGCACGATTAACAATGCCTGGCTTCAGGTCAATTTTGAAGGCACGCTGGGTTGGATCGCTACGCAGTATGTCGAGCTTCAGGATGGAGCCAGTATCGTCAGCCTGCCGGTGGATGGCATCGTAGCGGATTCGCAGATTTCATCAGCCGATACCGAAGACAACTATCTCGGTACGCTGGCGTTTATGCTGGAACGTGTGAATCTGGCACAGCCCTCACTGGATGCTATTCGTGGCACGTGGACAACGGTTGCGCTTGGACAGGCCGCGGCTTGCGGTGGCTATCCGGCGCGTCCAACCAACCACAACATTCCGAACCCGTTGTTGGCAGCTTACTACCCAACACTCAACCCGCTGCTGACGCTCTTTAATGATGCGATGACCAATGTGCGGCTGGCGATTGACCTGTGGATTGACGTATGCAGCCGTCCTCAGCCGGAACGCGGTGTGGTGGGACAGGCCACAGTTCAGGGTGCGCTGGAGGCAGTTAACGTCGCCGATGCCCAATTTGCTGAACTGCGCGCGCGCATCAACGAACTGCTGCCGGCGCTGCAAGATGTGGGACCGAACGAGTGTCTGTTCACCTTCCGCCAGCGCAGCGAAGTGCTGCCGCTCATCGCGTCCGGTCAACTGGTGACCGATTCGCTTGATGGTTTCCGGCGGGTAGTGGGCTACTGTTTCGATGCGACGGTCGGTCAATCGCTGCGCTTCGAGTATCTTCAGGCGTCTGGCAATGCCTCGGTGGTGATGTCGGTCAGCCCGCTGGATAACCCCACCAACTTTATCGCGACCGGTCAATCAACCGGGGGTCAAAATTTGCTGTCGATCTCGCCAGTGGTGATCCCCTTCACCGGGCGTTACCTGCTGGTAATCGGTGATACCAACCCGGGACGGACCGAACCGCTGCAAAGCAACTTCGGCGTTCTGATCACGAATGTCACTGGTGTGACGGTGATCGGGCCAGGGTTAGGGATTGACCCGCTGACGAATCAGATTATCCAACTCTCGTCGATCACCCAGCCAATTTCGACACAGTTGCCAGGTGTGATCGCGACACCGGTTGTCGGGGGCATTGATGTGACCTGTCCAAATCTTTCATTTTCCTGCCAGCAGTTGACGACCTGTGATCAAGCTTATGCCTGCCTGGCGGCAGGGAACTTCACGCTGGACCTGGATGCCAATAACGTCCCCTGTGATCAACCGCAGGATGTGAACTTGCTCTGTGGCAACTGATCCTGGTTGCTAAAGAAAGGGCGCGGGGAACCTGCGCCCTTTTTGATTCCTGCCTGCTAACTGCCGACCAATGTGTTGAGTTGATCACGTGCCAGTTCGAAGGAAGCCAGTGCGCTGCGGGCGGATTGTAATCCTGCCTCCACAAAATCCAGCGGATTGCTGCTGTTGCACGCCGTATTGAATTGCGTCCAACCCTGGCGGGTCAGCCCCAACCCGGTGTTGACGAGTTCGATGACCAGCTCCAGGGTTTGATTTTCGATGGTCGTGCCTTCTGGTAGGGCATAATCGGTGGGAATGGTTGGCTGGGCAGCGCTGCAACCATCCGTCTGACCACTGTCGCGGATGTCTTCCCAGTAGGTGTTGATC
>JAIOHN010000378.1 GCA_019912985.1 Anaerolineae bacterium
GACGAGTGCTTGATCGAGGCGCGGGCGCAATATCTGCTGGCGCTGGACGAAGCCGCACTGGCATTGGAAGCGGCAGATCGTAGCGAAGCGCAGACCCACGAGCAGAATGCGGGTCAGGCGATGACCAACTTTGAGCAGGCGTTGGCCTCGCTGACCGCTTAGTAAGGCGCAGACGCTACGAATCAAAAAAGGGCGCACGCTGCGCCCTTTTTGCGTTTTCGGTCAATTGTAACTTACTCTCGATAGCGGCGGACTCGCTGGCGGAAGCTGCGCACCCGGTCACCGATGGATCGATTCTCGGCGTCATACGATTGGATCGGGTCGCCCATGTCGAGCGAGTTTACCGGCTCGACCTCTTCGTAAACCTCGCGTTCGACCACCCGCCGGGTGCCATAAATCCCACTGCGCGACAGGATAAACTGGAACAACCCGCCGATGGCAAAGGTCAGCACGAAGATCGCCACCAGGACACGGGTTTGCAGTGTCGAGCGCAGCAGCAGATACCACATCACCAGCGTAAAACTCACCAGGGCAGCAATCGTCAGCGCTCGTATTGCCCGTGAATTGCTGTACCCGCCCAACTGGCTCAGGAACAGGACGCCAAATCCCACGGCCAATCCCAGCGCGGATGGCACCATCAATGTGAGGAAATCAATCGTGACGGTTGGCGCCACTGCATCCACCGGCAATGGGTCTGGAGCCATTAATGTACTCAACATGATAATCAGGAAAATGCCGACCAGCCAACCCAGGGCATAACCGGCGAATTCGCGCAGTGAAACCATCCAGCCCGTGAGCAGCAGCAGAATGAGTCCCATCAGCACGAAGATCATAAAGTCGCTCAAAAAGACCTGCTGAATCAGTTCACCCATCCGATGCCTAACCCTCATAAGATGAAAATCAGATAGGGTATCATAAGGAATCTTGGTAAGAAGGGCATTAGAACCCGCCCTTCATCCAGCGAAAATCGGTCAGTTGGCAGGGGTACTTCTGTCCAGGTTGGGGATGATTACGTGGAGGATTGGTCGCGTTGGCGCGTCCGTTCGTAGAGTTGGCCGCTGCGAAAGGCGTACCACATACCGATCACGATTAAGGCGGCGTAAACAATAATACCTGCATCCATGCTCATCACTCCTGAGTGTTATTCGAACATCCATTCTACAGGATTTTATTTCACCGTGCGGTTCGAAAGTCCAAACCAGGAATTCAACAAAAAACCCGCCGTGAGGGCGGGTTCGTTGATTTTAGAAAGCAGATTGATCAGCCGTAGCTGATGACACGCCAGGTACCGACATTCGCGCCAGAGGCGATGGTCACCCCGTAGAGGGTGTTGCCCGGCCCCTGAATCTGGATCTCGCTGCCCGCCTGACGACGAGCGGCGGTGTCATAACCGACGTGATAGGACATCCCCCAGCCAAGTACGCTGTTGGGGCCGCCAAGTGCCTGCCAGATCGCTCCAAAGCCCATGACCGGCGTCCAGTAACCCGCCGGAGGTGTGTAGGAGGGATTGGGCATACCCTGGGTCCAGATGTCGCTGAAAATCTGCACGCGCGCATCGGCGTTAGTCATCACCCAGATTTGATCGGTATCAGACCACCACATCATGACGCCACCGGTAAACGGCTGCCATGAGGCAAAGACCCGATCAACAGGTGTGACAACAGCAGTTGCAGCAGGAGCACTTTGTTCCACAGGTTTTAGTTCAACATCAGCATGTGCCGCGACCGTCACCGAAAGCAGGGTCAGCATCAACAGCACAACGAAGATTTTTCTCATGAGCACGTCCTTTTTGAATCCGTGTCTATTAGATCCATTCTAGCATACTTTCCTGCACGCACTTGATAGTACTGGTAGGGGATAGCATGAATTTTCCGTATGAAAACCGCAACCTCACTGGCTACGCGCTGGACGGCGACGGCTATTTTTTGCACGGGCCGCTGTACTGCGCCATAGTCCGTTATAAAGGAAAATCACAAACAAGACATAGGTCAACAGTATCCAGGCGACAAAGACCAGTACCGCCAGCACGAGTATGACTGTATAAGTGCTGATGGCATTGGTCGTGGTGCTGACCACTTGATTCACCTGGGTGGTAATCTGGTTAATACTATTCGAGATGTCATTAATAAACGACAGGTCAATGAGCGATGGCAGCGTGATATTGATGGATTTCGGGATGCAGGCCGCGCCGCCAATGCTGCACGCGAGATTCAAGCCATTGACCACATCAATAAGTGTGTAAACGGTATCGCGGAGGAAATTGAGCACTGCTTGCAGCGCCGTTCTGATGGCATTGACTGCTGATGCCAATGGCGCAAAATTAGCCCCCAGGTTGCTCAGTTCTGTGTTCAGGGTATTGGCCGCGTTCGAGATCGTCGCGCTGGCGGATTCGTAGATGGGGGTCACGTCATTGCGAATTTGCACGAATGTCAGAATGACCAGAAAGCCTGCTGCTGCTGGCATCAGAAAATAGGCCAGCAAAAACAGGCGCAGTAGCCTACGAAGCATGGTTATTCTCCCTACTGTCTATCCGATGAGGTGATAGGTAGACAGTAGGGTATTTTCGATAAAATTACAAATCTGACAGACGGGTCATTCGCCTGCTGTCGCACCAGTGTAACAGGCCACGCCCTCAAAATCCGACGCTTCGTAGAAGTCACGGAAGTTGGTGATAAAGCGTGCGCTGGCCGTCTCCGGGTCGATCTCCCAGAAGGAGTCGTTGCTGTCATCGCTGCCCGTGTTATTGCTGGTCACCCCGTAGAGCGTGCCATCATTATAGAAGGACATGCCTTCCATATCGTGCAGGATAGCGCCGCTGTCCGTGTGCATCAGGCCGATCACCACAGGCTGCACCGTTCCCAGCGTCGTGTTGAGGGTGTCAAAGTCCAGCCGCGCAAACACGCTGGTGAAATCCTGGTCGTTGGAGGCGATGATGTAAAATGTGCCGTCGCGCGGGTCAATCGCCAGCTCTTCGATGTCTGAGTAGAAGTACTCACCCTCGATGCCGGATAGATCAATATGAATGTAGTCGTTGCCAGGGCCGAAGGTGTTGCGGGCGACTTCGCCGGTCGCCGGGTCGATCTCGAACAGGAAATCTTTCGCGATATCATCATCTTCCTGCACCGCCCATACTTTGCCAGTCGATGGATCAACCGCCAGGCTGTCCGGCCCATTGAGGATGTTCGTGCCAAGCGCGGTGTTGTTCGCTGGTTGGTCGATTGTGGCAATCGCTGTGCCGATAGGATTGAAGACGCCCGTTTCCAGATCCAGCGTGCCGAATTGGGCAAGATCAGTTTTCTCGATGGTGTATAGGGTCCGGCCATCTGGCGTGAGCGCCAGTTCCTCTGCCTCATAAATCCCCGTCCTGCCAATGAGCGTGACATCGCCTGTCTCGCGATCTACGCGGAACAGGTCATTATCTTTGGTACCGGCTCGCAAATCCGCACCGGAAGTCGCAAAGCAGTAGGGGCTGAGATCAGGCAAGGCGGCAGCTGCGGCGGCATCAATTGCCGGATCGTAGACAATCTGGCCCAGGTGGATGCTGCCATCCGGCAGTGCTTCCCCACCCTCGGTAATCGCACTGCG
>JAIOHN010000379.1 GCA_019912985.1 Anaerolineae bacterium
ATCATGATGCCCGCCAGCACACCTGCTGTCCAGACACCTTCCAGCCCATAACGGCTGGCAAGCACAATCAGGACTGCCGACATCGCCCCGGTCGGCCCGGAAATCTGATAACCTGCTCCACCCAGTCCGCCGATTAGAACCCCGGCAATGATCGCGGTGACTAAGCCAGCGGCGGCAGTCGCGCCGGATGCCACGCCAAAGGCCAGTGCCAGCGGCAGCGCAACCGCCGCTACAGTGATGCCTGCCAGCAAGTCACGCTGAAATTTGGCGACATTATAGCCATGAAACTCGTCTCGCCAGATGCGAAGGAGATCGATGCGGGGAAACGGAACGTTCATAGTGTGTTCTAATCCTTTGGTTGCAATAGCTAAACACGCAAAACGATGCACCTGACACAACAAAGACTCGCCTGCTGTTTAGCGGCGAGCCTTTCTGAATAGCCTGCGGGGGAAGCTGACGAGTTCGGGCAAAAAGCTGCTTAAACAGTTGCAGCAGCACATTCACCCTGAAGTTGGTTCCCCGTGCTCTTATCTGGGAGCTTCGGCCTTTAATCTGTGTATGGGTCGAGAATCGACAGTCTCTTCTGGATTATTCGCTATAGAGTTCCTCAACTTCTTCGCTCACCTGCTGCAGCAGTTCCTGATGACTGACCAGCTGGCGGTTGAAAATTTCACGGGCGACATCCATTAACTGAAAAATCATCGGGTCGCGCACGGAATAATAGACGGTGGTCCCTTCTTTGCGGGTATCCACCAGATTGCCGTTGCGCAGGCGCGAAAGCTGCTGCGAAATGGTCGATTGATCCGCTTCCAGCAGCACTTGCAGCTCGTTCACGCTTTTCTCGCCGTTCCGTAAATGGTCAAGAATCGCCAGCCGTGCCGGGTGCGACAGCGTCTTGAAGAAATCGGCCTTAAATTGATGCACGAGTTGGTTCATTCAGTTCCCCGTTGCGAACAATACTTTGAATGATAATATTCAAATATTTTAATATTTGCGTATTAAAGTATAGTGACCGCACCACGCGCTGTCAAGCCAGGAACAGCAGCGGCGAAACAAGATTAAGCAGATGAGACTAGGCAGGTTGAACGGATGGAGAACAGACTAAGTTTTTGAAATTTCTTCCAGGAACTGATTGACAGTCCACATTTTGATGCTCAGGTATTGTTTCAACTCAAGCAGATGATGATCGCCTGAGATGATGTAATCAGCTGCTCCACCAATAGCACAGGCAATGAGGGCGTCGTCATCTATATCGGAAGTGATGACTGGCTCGATTTTTGCAGGCTCGACAACTTCAACAAGCGAACGATAATCACTTTCAAGAAGCGAATCAACTGTTTCACCAATCAACATCAGGCGACTGGCGAATTTTGGCCGCGAGATGACATCTTTCAGCTCATCAATTAAGTGTTCGCTGGTAATCATCTGGAAACGCTTTGCTCTGGCTGCGTTCAGTGCAGCGCGTGGTAAACCACCCCAAAAGAACGCCGACACAATAATATTCGTGTCGATCACAGCTCGAATCACTCAGCATTATCCATTTTCTGTGATCGTTTCTCCTGGCGGTAAGCCTCAACCTCGGCATTAATCTCATCCTCAGTGATCGGTGGTTCGATTGTTGTCAGCCGATCCAGCTTGCTGAAGAAACGATCTAATTTGCGCTGACGATCCAGTTCGTCTGTAAGCCAGCGTTCAATCTGCTCCTCAGTGAGTAAGCCCGCAGATTTGGCTTCATCGACAAGTGCTTGGGGCAGATTTAGAGTCAGTGTGATGTCTATACGGTCCATACCTTGTTCCTTTTTCGACTATTATACGGCAAATTAGACGGTGCTTATTCCCACAAAGCGTGACACCAGTTCAAGCCACTGGAGAAAAATCCGCAAGACGACTAGACTGAATTCAAGCGCGAGTCTGCACCACGGCCCGCGATGGAGAAAATAGCAGGGACCGACAATGCCTCAAATCATCGTCCGGCTGGCGTTCTGGCTGACTGCACTGGCGCTGATTCCAGTGCTGGTCATCCGCGCACGTGCCTATGACGACAGCGCCCTGCTGCAAGTGGTGACACCGCCCGATGGATGCTATGCGCCCTGCTTTATGGGAGTCATCCCTGGTGGCACCCGCGCGGACGAAGCCTTGGCGCTGCTGCGGGCGCATGACTGGGTGGAGTCGGTAGAGCGTGGTACGACCATCCGCTGGACCTGGAGTGGTCGCCAGCCCGACGTGATCGCATCGGATACGCCAGGGCAGTTCTCCATCCTCTCGACCTTTGACCGCCCACTGGTCGCATCCGTGTACATCGTCACCCAACTGACCTATGGTGATTTACTGCTGGCCCTGGGCGAGCCTGACCACGGCTACATCGCGGTCGACCATCGGCGGCAGGGAACCTACATCTACTACCGCTCGATCTACGAGAACTGGCGCTTTCAGGCGCGGCTGCTGCCCCTGAAATGGGAATGCCCCTTTCGCCCGCTGGAAATTTATGAGGTGCCGGTGCGCATTGAAATGGGGCTGGTGAATGAGCTGAACGCCCCCGATTTCCTGATGAGCTTCGACCCCAAACAGGGCAATAATCTCATTCGCAGCCTGCGCCATGTGGGCAGCTGCTAATCACCCATGCTGCGCCTGCATTTCAAACTCGCGCTGCGGATCACCCTCGCCCTGTTGGTGGTAATCACCCTCATCTGCACGCAGCCGCGCGACGATCATGTCCTGCGCGACTTGCTGCTGCCACAAGGCTGCGCCGCCCCCTGCTTCATGGGCATCATCCAGCCCGGCGTGACTCCGATTGATACGGCGTTGGATCAACTAAGCCAGCAGCCACAGATCAGCCGCATGGATACCTGGCAGGAAAAGTCATGGTACGGCCTGCATTTGCAAGGTGAATCGCCGCTAGACCAGCTCGATACGGTGACATTTCGGGCCGCGAATGGAAAAGTCACCACCTTGCTGGTGCAAACCACGCATCTGCCTCTGGGTGACATCTGGCTAGCGTTGGGCCAGCCCGCGCGCATTCTCGCTTATGATGATGGCCTCACTCAGTCGCAGCCGGTGGTCGCGGCCTATCCCGCTGAGGGCCTGTTCGTCTATATCGCGCTGGTTGCCTGCGAGTTGGACCCGGAGTCGCTGTGGCGGCAGTCGGGTACATGGATCGGCATTGGCTACCCGGTCAGCATGGCGCAGTTTCCGCGCCTGGGCTTGCCAGAGATGGAGCGGATTGAGATGCTCAGCTACCAGCAGCTTTCACTTACCTCGTGGATACATCAGCTTCACACGCGCAAACATTGCAATTAATCGTTATATAATCAGGGAGGAGAGATCGGAGGGGAAGATGCGTGGTCATCAATAAATTGTTGCTGCAAGTCATCATTGGCTGCACCCTTTTATTTTGCTTCATGGTGCTGTTGATCCGCGCGCAGCCCTACGATGACCACGATTTGCGCACTTTTTTGATGCCATCATCTGGATGCGTGTCCCCCTGTTTTATGAGCATCCAACCCGGCGTGACCACCGAAATCGAGCTGATGTCCATCCTGGAGAGTCATGATTGGGTAGCATCTCTCCAGCGCACCAGCCCCTCCGCGCCCAGCATCCGTTGGGAGTGGAGCGGCGCACAGCCAGCATTCATCGACCCGCAGCAGATGGGTGAAGCGCGCCTGGGGTCCGATGGACTGGTGAACGGGATTTATGTGCAGACCACCATCCCGTTTGTCTGGCTGCGGCATCTGCTGGGCCTGCCCACCTGGTTTAACACCTATTCCTATGAATTTCGCACCCGCACTTATTATTTTGGTTATCCGGCGCATCATCTGCTGTTATGGGTGAAAGGGGAGCGCTGCGGCGGCTTGGATGACCTTTTGCACCAGCCAACTTCCTTCGGCTTATTGGCACAGTTGATCGAAAGCCCGTACGCTTTTTCCAGCCCCTATGTGCATGATGCCACCCTGTACAGTATCAAGCGGAAAACCAACTGTCTGCGCTAGCCACGGGTAGACAGGCGTTTTTTCTCATATGCAGGCGATTGCCTGTTATAATTACCCGCGAACTCAGATGATAGAGATGAGATAAAACGATGTGTGGAATCTGCGGAATCATTGACCTAATCCAGCATGGGCGCGTGGCACAGGAAACTGTCTGGCACATGAGCCAGCGTATTGTCCATCGAGGGCCGGATGGCGATGGCTTTTATACCACTCCCAACATCGGCCTGGGAGCGCGCCGCCTGAGCATCATTGACGTCCCCGGCAGCGATCAACCCCTCTTTAACGAAGACCGCAGTATCACGCTGATTTTCAACGGCGAGATTTATAACTATCGGGAACTGCGCGACAGGCTCACCGCCCAGGGCCACGCGTTCAGTACCGATGGGGATGGCGAAACCGTAATTCACCTTTACGAGCAGCACGGGCTTGATCTCTTTCATTATCTGCGCGGGATGTACGCCTTTGCCTTGTGGGATAGCAGCGCCGAGCGATTGGTGCTGGCGGTCGATCATATTGGCATGAAGCCGCTTTATCTGTGCGAGCGCGACGGGATGCTGATGTTCGCCAGCGAGATTAAAGCGCTGCTGGCCGACCCGGATGTGCCACAGCACCTCAATCTGGACGTGCTGGATACCTACCTCAGCTTTGGTTATATGATCGGCCCGGAGACATTGTTCGAGGATATTCGCCGCCTGCCGCCCGGTCATGCCTACGTGGTGGAGAAGGGCAGCGACCCCTGTCTTTATCCGCACTGGGATTTCGGCAGAACACGTCCGGCCAATCACTGGGATGAGCACAGTATCGACCTCAAAAGTCCTGATAGCGTCGTCAAAAGCGCGCGCGAACTGCTGGCCGATGCGGTGCGCATTCATCTCCGCAGCGATGTGCCACTAGGGTTGTTTCTCAGCGGCGGTGTCGATTCAGCGGCCATGCTGGCGCTGATGGCGAATGAGGCTGGCGGCCACATCAAGACCTACACCATCGGCTATGACATGGATGTGCCGGATAATGAGCTGGAACAGGCCCGGCATATTGCCAATTATTTCCAGACCGACCATCACGAGCGGATCATCACGGCGGACGATTGGTGGAGCGGCTTCGAGCGCTATGTGTATGCCCACGATGAGCCGAACGCCAATCCCTCAGCCGTCTCGCTGCTGCTGCTTTCCGAGATGACCGCGCAGCATGTCAAGGTCGTGCTGACCGGCCTGGGTGGGGATGAGTTATTTGGTGGTTATCCCTTCCACCAGACCATTCCGCAGCTTCTGGAACGCCAGGCCACCTGGGGCTGGCTGGGCAGCGATAGGCCCGGTGGATCGCCCTTGCAGCGCTTGCTGGCCCTGCCGGAGCCGCTTTACCCGGCCATGAAACGCTACCGCTATATCGGTGCGCTGCCGACCTATCTGCCGCGCGTGCGTCATGCGCTGCTGCCGCGCAACGAAGCCCTGCTGCGGATGCAGTCGTTTGATGGCATGGTGTTTAGCGACAGTCTGCGGCGGCGCTTGTATGGGCCAGACCTGCGTGACGCCTGGCAAAAGGCACAGCACCGCGAGCAGACATATGCCCGGATCGTGGAAAAAAGCTGGCGCGATAACCCTT
>JAIOHN010000039.1 GCA_019912985.1 Anaerolineae bacterium
TGACACGATTCACGTAAACGTTGAATACTTCGATGGTCAGGAAGACGGCGACGTGGGCCATCCATATTATGTTGCCTCCTGTGTTGAGATTACAGCGACAACCGACGGTGAAACGTTGGATGAATTGGTTCACAATGTTCGCGAGATGATCGAGCTGTATCTGGAAGATACAGACACGGTTACTGCATTTAACCTGATCTCTAATCCGCGCATTGTCATTACGATGGAACTGCCTGAAAACTATGCCAAAACTGCGTAGCCTGAGCGGCAAACAAGTCGTCGCAATTCTAGAACGGTTAGGTTTCCAGGTCATACGCATCAAAGGCAGCCACCACATTATGAACCGAATTGCAGGAGGGCAAACACAGCGGCTAAATGTCCCCGTACACGGAAACAAACCGATTTCGCCGGGAACCCTTCGTTCAATTTATAGGGATGCCCGGCAATATGTCGCCGAAGAAGACCTGCGCCCTCATTTTTACACCGATTAGGAAAACTTCATGACTTCGCCTGTGATTCACTGGTTCCGCCGGGATTTGCGTCTGGGTGATAATCGCGCATTGCAAGCGGCGTCGGAGTCTGGTGCATCCGTGATCCCGGTGTTCATATTCGATCCGGCGCTTTTACACGGTAGCAATGCCAGCCCGCCGCGTACCCAATTCCTGTTGAATGCGCTTGTCTCACTGGATGTCAGCTTGCGCAAGCAGGGAAGCCGCCTGCTGATCCGGCAGGGAAATCCACTCGTCGTGCTGCCGGAACTGGTGGCTGAAACCGGCGCGTTGGGGCTGTATTTCAACCGCGACTATACACCATACGCCCTCAAACGTGATCAGGCGATAACTACTCAGCTATCTATTCCTGTTCACACCTATGATGATGCGCTTTTGCTCGCTCCCGGCGAGGTGTTAAAATCCGACGGCAAACCGTTCGTCGTGTTCACACCGTTCAAAAAGTGCTGGTTGAGCCTGCCCAAACCAGCGATGGTTTCTGCGCCCAGACCTGATTCCTTCGCAAGGATCAGCGATTTTCCGGCACTGGCTGACACCGCTATTCCCTCGCTGGTCGATCTCAGATTTGCGCCGACGATTAACGTCCCAGATGCCAGTGAATCCGAGGCGGCGCGCCGCCTGGACGATTTTATTATCGGGCGTGGCAAGGCTTACGCGACCCGACGCAATGATCTCGCCTCCGATATGAGTGACGATACTTGCCCCGGCACGTCGTTTCTTTCGCCTTATTTACGCTTCGGGATGCTCTCGCCCCGGCGGGCATATTGGGCGGCGCGCGAAGCCTATCAGGCGACGGGCGACCATACAGAACATGAGTCGCTGGAGACCTGGGTGAGCGAACTGGTCTGGCGCGAATTTTATATGCACATCCTGTATCATTTCCCGCACGTCCTCAAACGAAATTTCCGCGAGAACTACGGCCACGTTGAATGGCGGCGCGCGCCCGACGAACTCCAGGCGTGGAAGGATGGGCAAACGGGTTATCCCATCGTCGATGCCGCGATGCGCCAGCTTCAGGCGATGGGCTGGATGCCGAACCGGGCGCGCATGGTTGTTGCCAGCTTTTTGTGCAAGGATTTGCTCATCCATTGGCGTGAAGGGGAGCGGCATTTCATGAACTGGCTCATCGACGGCGACCCGGCGGCCAATAATGGTGGCTGGCAGTGGACAGCCGGGACAGGCACGGACGCGCAGCCCTATTTCCGCATCTTTAACCCTGTCTCACAGTCGAAAAAGTTTGATCCCGACGGCGTCTATATCCGGCGCTGGATTCCCGAACTGCGCGACGTGCCCACCAGATTTATCCACGCGCCCTGGGAGATGTCCACGCCCCCGGCAGATTATCCAGCTCCAATTGTCGAGCATGATTTCGCCCGCCAACGGACATTGGCCGCGTTCAAATATTAGACAAAATATCTTCATTAACGTTTTGCTCAGGTGCGTTTTAACCTCCACTTATACACAGTGTCTATTATTTAGGCATATCCTGAAGCTGGAGGAGCACATACCTTGAGTAAAGATGTCGTACGCCAATGGGTTAATCTACTGGCGCTGATCGGAACCCTGATCGTGAATTTCGCGTCGGAGGCTATCCCCCTCAACGGGCAAACGAGTGCCCAAATTGCCAACCGCCTGCCGATCCTGTTTGTCCCGGCAAATTACGTGTTCAGCATATGGGGCATCATCTACACCCTGCTGATTGGTTTCGCGGTCTATCAGGCACTGCCTTCGCAGAAGGAAAATCCGGTGCTGCGGCGCATCGGCTACTGGTTTGCGCTGTCGTGCGCGGCCAACGGCGTCTGGCTGATCCTCTTCCACTATAATCTATTCGCCTTGAGCATGATCGCGATGATTGTGCTGTTGGTGTCGCTGATTGCGATCTATACTCGGATCGGTGTAGGACAGATGAAACTCTCGACGCGGGAAACCTGGTTCATCCACATCCCATTCAGCACCTATCTGGGCTGGATCACGGTGGCAACGGTTGCGAATGCTTCCTACGTCCTCTACAGCCTGGGTTGGGACGGCTTCGGCATTGAGGGCGCGATCTGGGCGGTCATTATGTTAGTGGTGGCGACGGCATTGACGCTGACCATTATTTTCACCCGCAGTGATATTGCCTACACGGCGGTCATTGTGTGGGCCTTTGTCGGAATTGTATCGAAACAGACGGCCACACCGCTGGTCGCCGGGACAGCGGGCTTGATGGCGGCGGTCGTTGTGATCGCGCTGATTGTCCACCGCTTCATGAACCGGCAGCAGGGTGGGCGCACACTACTTGCGTCGCGCGCGTAAATTATCAACAGCAGGTTGGGGATGGCACATCGTCCCCACTTTACAGGAGACTTCTCAATGACCGACATTGCACCCCATCTCAAGATTGGCGATCCCGCGCCCAACATCACCGTATCCG
>JAIOHN010000380.1 GCA_019912985.1 Anaerolineae bacterium
TGATATAACCTCACGCTCAGCCGCCGACCAGGAGCATACCAATTTTTGGGGTGTTTTATGAGCCTGATTTAAGGTTTCCTTTACAATTCCAACAAAAAAACGTGTATCATTAAAAGTAGGATAAACGAGCTGGTAATCCCGGTTCAGTGAAGGAGTGAAAGAGTTATGGCGCAATATAATACGTCGAAACCCATAGTGGGTGCTGTCCCACGGGTAGAAATTCAGCCATTAATGCGACAAGTTTATATGTGGATGACCCTGGGCCTGTTGGTCACAACAGCAATTGGGGTGGTCATCTCCGCTGTTGAACCGCTGCGTGAGCTGGCTTTGAATCCAATCGTTTTGTTTGGAAGTATCATCGTGCAACTTGGCCTGGTGTTTGGATTGAGCTTTGGCATCCGGCGGTTCTCGGCGCGCACGGCGTCAATTATGTTTTTTGTCTACGCCGCGATGATGGGGCTTACGCTCTCGCTGATTCTGTTGGTTTACAGCGGTACGTCAGTGGCTTTGGCTGCGGGTACGACAGCCGTGCTGTTTGGTGTGATGACGATGATTGGTTATACCACCAATCTCGACCTGACTAAGTTCCGCACGCTTGCGCTGGGCGCTTTGATCGCGCTCGTTGTCGCATCCCTGCTTAATCTGTTCCTGAACAGCAGCGCGCTTTACTGGATCATCACCTATGCCGGTGTGATTATCTTCACGGGTTTGATCGCCTACGATACCCAGCGGATCAAGAACATGGCTTCTGATCCGTCGATTGAAGCGCAGGGTACTGAACTAGTTCAGAAGATCGCGATTATGGGAGCCCTGGCGCTCTACCTGGATGTGATCAACCTGTTCCTCTTCTTGCTGCGCATTTTTGGTGGCGGTCGCCGTTAGTTATCTGAAGTTCTCTAGCTGGTTCAATCTTGCAGGCGTGGGCAATCACGCCTGTTTTTGTTTAAATTCAACTCTCGTAATTAAGGAGGAAATTAATAAAAATCTGAGGCGAAAACTTAAAGAAAGTTTTAGCTAAATGTAAGCCCATCATTGTTAGGCTATGGGATAGTGTGAGAACCACACCAAATAAACTGTCCGTGCTTAAACGCTGCACCCCACGTATGGAGCTAACATGAAGCGAAAACTCCCACAGAAGTATCTTATTTTAATGGTTGTTTTATTGATTAGCCTCGTTTTTGGGTCGCTCACACTGGCCCAGGAAGATGCCGAAGCAACCGAAGAACCGACGGCAGAAGTTACTCTGCCGCCCACTAACATGCCCGAACCGACGGCGGAAGTCACTGTCGCGCCCACGGTCCAAGTGACAGAGGAACCTACTCAGCCGCCTGAAGTGACGGAAGAACCACTGCTGAAGCCACGGAGGAGCCAACGGCTGTAGTGACTGAGGAACCCACTGCTGAGGCAACGGAAGAACCCACCGCCGAAGCAACTGAGGAACCGGTTGCGCCTCCCACTCCCCAGCCAATTACGGATGCTTTCAGCGATGATTTTCAGGCCAGTGGTGCCGCGAACTGGGTACTCGATGGCTGGGAGATGAGTGCTGAAGGTCCAAATCTTTTCCTGCTTTCTACAAAAGAAGATGCCGTTGCCAGTATTGATGGATTAGCCTGGCCGCATTTTCTGCTGTCTTTGCAGGCGCATATCCCAGCAGGAACCAGCCTGAGTTTTACTTTACGTAACAGCTACGTCTTGACAGTAACCAGTGAAGGACAGGCGAGCCTTTACCGTGACGGTACGTTGCTGGCAGAAGGCACTGGCTCTGTAGGTGCCAACTGGCGCACGATTAATGTGCAGGCGCTTGGTGGAATGTTCACGGTTGCTGTAGACCGCATCGCGCAGTTTAGCTACACCGATCCAAATCCTGTAACGACGGGTGGCCTGGTGTTTGGTGCTGATACTGCCGGTGTAGGATTCGATGATGTGAGCATTAACCGGTTAGATGCGCCTGAAATCACACCAGAGCCGATTGTCGAGCCGACTGCAATACCCACGGAACCCCCGGTGGCAGCATCTTCGCTTCAGGTAATTGCTGCCTCGAATTTCGACGGCAGTGGCGATAACATGGAATGGACGCTGCGCCCCGGTTGGGAAATAGTTTCCATCAATAATGGTCAGGCGCTTCAGGTAAGTAACACGACCGAAGCAGCCGATTTTGGCGACGAAACTTTTGTCGATGGCACGATCAGCGCCCGCTTAAAATTTGACAGCGGCACGGTTTATCTCAAGACACATCAACGCATGGATAGCAGTGGTTATGCCGTCGCATTGAGCGCAACCGGGCAAGTGAGCCTTGCTCGAGAAGGCGCTGTCGTGGCGACGGGTAGCGTGAGTATCAATCCTGGGCAATGGCACGCATTGGCGTTCTCTGTGCAGTCTGGCGCGCTGGAAGTCACTGTTGATGGCGCGCTGGCCCTGGCTTATACCGATGGTAATCCGCTGCCTGCAGGTTGGCTGTCTTTTGTTGCGCCGGATACGCGCGTAATTGATGAGACACAGCCAGCATCCACAGCTTTGATTGACAATGTGGCGATTGAAACCGCGAGTGTCATGGGCGTAACGCCTCTAGTCGGTGTTGAAGCACCCTCCGGTCAGGCAACCATTGGTGACTACATCTGGTTAGATGTCGATGGTGATGGCTACCAGGACGCGAGTGAATCAGGTGTCGCAGGTATTACCGTGAACCTGTATCGCGGCAACGGCTCCAGCACGACCAGTGGAACATTCGTAGCTAGTACGGTCACTAATGCGAGCGGATTTTATCAGTTTACGGTGAACGTGGTATCGAGCTACTATTTCGTGGAAATTGATCTTCCGCGTGCTTACATCCTGACCAACCCTAATGCGAGTTCAGATTCATTTGATAGTGACATTGATCCAATCACCCGGCGTATGACCTCTGGGACCTATCTGACCAGCACTGAAGATGACACTTCCGTAGATGCTGGTCTGATCCCGTTGCAGCAGTGTACTTCGGATACACCCCTCGATATTATGCTGGTGCTTGATGGCTCGGGTAGTATTAGCAGCAGCGACTATGTCCTGATGCAGAACTTCTCGATCGGCCTGGTAAATTCGTTCAATATTTCCAAAACTGAAGCACGATTTGGGATTGTCCAGTTTGCTGCCGAACGCTATGGCAAGGTTGAAGTTCCGTTAGGTGATAAGCGTGGTGTGCTAATCGATCGACTCACCAATCTCAGGCGCTTAGCTAATACCGGCTGGACGGATATTCAGGAAGGTATTTACCTGGGACAACGTGAGTTTGATAAACATGGACGGAACCGAAGCCAGGTGCCGCGCGCCATGATCGTCTTGACTGACGGTTATCACAACGTGGGGAATCCCAGCCCGGAGAGCGAAGCACAAAAGGCTAAGAAGAAAAGTACGTTGATTTATGGTGTTGCCGTGGGCGTGGCAGACCTGACGCAGATCAGGGCCATTGCTTCAGACCCGGACAGCCGCTTCGTTTTCAGTATCGACAACTTTGCTGGTCTTGTCCAATCGCTCAACCAGATTTCGGAATCGACTTGCAACACACCGCTGCGGCCTTACGAGCGTCCGAATTTGCTGCAAATTCCGAATCGCCAGTACACCAATGACAATACCCCTACATTGAACTGGACAGCGGTAAGCTTTACTGAAAGCCGCTTCGGTGGTTACTATGAGGTGGTCATTGATAACGGTTCCAGCATGCGCACCCCAGAACGGGCTGCAAATATCAATGGTACGACCTGGATTCTAGGATCACCGCTGCCAGATGGGCGTTACTTCTGGCGGGTTCGGGGTGCCAATGTCGCTGGAAATGGTCCATGGAGCGCAAAATGGCAGTTCATTGTTGACACAGTGCCGCCGGATGTGCCGAGTCTCCGTGCGCCCTGGGATGGCAGCAGCATCTCTACACTGCGCCCATCGTTTAGTTGGAGTCGCTCACGTGGGGCTTCGAACTATCAAATTCAGGTGGATGACAACGCTAATTTCAGCAGCCCGGTGTTCGATGAAAGTCCGCGCAATACTCGTTTCCGTGCACCATCCAATTTGGGGCAGGGTACCTACTACTGGCGTGTACGGGCTTATGACCGTGCAGGAAATGTCAGTGCCTGGAGCGCGGTTTCCGATTTCGTAACCAATCTGGCGATCAGCCCACAGAACGGCAGCTTTGTCCTGGCAAACAAGACCACGGACGTCGCAACACCAGGCTTCCGCTGGGGACGTGCTCTGGGTGCAGTGAACTACCAGCTGATCATTGCAAATAACAGTGCATTCAGCAGCATTCGCTACCAGACAACGACCAACAAGACCAGCTTGAAGCTGCCCTCCACGGATGGGCTGCCTTTCGGCACCTACTACTGGCGCGTTCTGGTGGATTATGGTAGTGGTTTTGTCAGTACAGGCGTGTATTCTTCCTTCACGGTGACACCGGAGAAGCCAGGACGTCCTCGAATCACTGCGCCGAGTAATGGTGAGGTGTTGTCTACCAATCCGCCGACAGTCACATGGGATGCGGTGCCGTACAGCTATGGAGCGCTAACCTATCAAGTTCAGATTGATAACAATTCGAACTTCAGCTCTCCAGAGTACAGCACGACCACAGCTTCAACAAGCTATACACCTGGGGCCGCTTTAACCTCGGGACGATGGTATATCCGTGTGCTGGCAATTAACCAGTATGGGTACGCAGGCTTATGGAGTAGTCGAGTAAGCGTCCGCGTGCCTTAAAATCAATGTGGAAGTGATGAAGTAGCAAAAGCGGGAACCAGCTTGGTTCCCGCTTTTTATTGTTATTGGCTGGTCAGCAGCGATTGTATATCTGACCCAACGACGATCACGACACCTTTCGCGGCCAGTCCATCTGCACCGGGTCGAATACGCTCCGCAGGTAATCCCATCAGTTCGGCCAGATAGCGTGTGGTCCAGGTGTTCACGCCGTAATCCTGAATGACCGTTTCTGTGTTGGTTGGTTCTGGCACATTGCCTACCGCCGTGACATTGATCCCCTGGCTGGCGAGCCAGTCACGCGTCTGCCCGGCCAAACCGCTGATGTCTGTGTTGTTAAAGATGGCGATTTCAGCGTTTTCGTTCAGCGCGCGTTGACGGATTTCAGCCAGCGGCAAATCTTCCGGCGGGTTAAAGACTTGCTGAATAAGCTGACGAATGGCGTTGTAATTCGGAATGAGGATTTGATCGCCAGTTTCAGTGGTACCCAACTGGACATAGAGATTGTCAATCACACCGCTATGGATATTCTCGCTGGGGATTTCGCGCACGAGCAGTCCAAGCCGAATGATGTCATCCAGCGGCACGTTGGTCACCACGCTGTCAGCCAGCTCACTGTAGATGCTGGGTGCCTGGGCGACCAGATTGCCCACACCGTCGAGACTGGCAAGCTGTGCCTGCATCGCCTTGAGCACTTCCTGCTGGCGGCGTGCACGGTCAAAGTCTGAGCCTTGCGTCGCGCGGGTACGTGCATATTGCAGCAAACGTTCTCCATCCATCTTCTGACAGCCGGGGTCGAAATGCACTGGAGTCGTGCCATAGCCTGCGTCGGGATAATCGGGGTCGTCAATCACCTGGCTGACGCAGATTTCCACCTCATTCGGTGCAATCAAATCCACAATGGTCGTAAATACGTCGAAGTTCACGCGCAGGAAGTAATCGACACGCAGCCCAAGCTGGTCTTCGATTGTAGCGATGGCTAACGCCGGACCGCCTCCAGGATAGCCGCCGCTGTCGCCACGGCTGTTGGCCGTATTGATTCGTGCAGGTGGGCCGCCATCTGGAATATCGACCCACAGGTCGCGCGGGATTGAAAGAATGCCAATTGATTTACGCACCGGATCAATATTCACGACCATCATGGTATCGGTGCGGAAGAATTTTTCACCATCGTTCACGCCGGTACGCTGGTCGATCCCCAACAGCAGGATGCGTACCTGACGCGGATCATTCCACTCATATCCAGCCAGCGGATCGGTATCAGTGTTGGCCTCTGCCACCGTAATGGGGGTTGGCTCCGGGGTTTCACCTTCGACCGTTGGCAGCGGTATCTGAGTTTCAACAGGCAGTGGCGTGGGTGCTATGGTGGATGTGGGCTGCGCGGCGAGGATGTCGCGGAAGGAAGCGACCTCGATGCCCGCTTCGCCTGCGTCAATCGCTACCTGCCGCGCCCCAACAAACGACACGACTGAGCATAACGCAGTCATCGCCACGAAAAAAAGTATACCCACAATAAACAGCCAGCCTGGAATACGCATGTTACACCTGTGAATCGATCAACAATTCAGGGATCGCCTTGCTCAATGATCCCGTCTGCGCCGCATTATAATGGGAAATCGGTCAGTGTGTAGCCTACGCTTTTCCTACTTTTGGAAACTGAGGATGGCGTTGCCTGAGACAACATAGACCACGCGCTTGCTCTCATCAGCGACCACATCGGCCAATCCTGCAAACAAATCCTCGTTGTAGGTGCGGTAGCTGCTGATGAATGTTCCGGCCAGTGAGGCTTCGAAAACAGTGCGATTCTCGCGGTCAATGAGGTAAATCCCCGGCGCGACAGGGTTGATATTGAGGAACATCCCATCGGCCTGCGTGGGCGAGATATTATTGGGGAAGGCCGCGTAGCTGAAGGCAACCGGCTCTGCGCTGCGGTAGACATTGATCGAGCCATCGGCCATCAGCAAATAGACACGGCCATTATCGTCAATGCCAAAGTCGACAGCTTGCGAAATGTCAAAGCGGTTGTCACCCGTGAAGTATTCGCGGGGTGCGTTGGGGAACGAGTTGCCCGTGGGATCATAGCGCCAGATCTGATTTGCACCAGGATCGAGGATATACAGGCGGCCCTGCCAGAGTAAGGCACGAACCGGATTCTCCCAGTTTTCAGTGCCAAGCAGACTTTGCGCACCCTGCGACAGGAATGTCGGGGAGTATTCGACGATTACGCCGTTGCGATCCACGGAGATCAGCACATTACCCTGCGAAAGCCCCCCGCCATCCTCCGCCCAGGCAATATCGAAGATGTCGCCAACGGTGTATTGCCCGGCAGCCGCGCCGCGCCGCATCCGTGGGATTTGCTGAAGGGAATTGGCGACCGCGTTCATCCCGTCACTGGTGACGGTGACACGATAGACCAGGTCGTTGCGATCATCCAGCACGTAGAGATCTTCCCCGCGCAGCACCACGCGCGATAGTTCCGCGTTGGGGAAAGAGGCGATCGTGGCGGTATCACGCCGCTTGATTTCGTTGAGCCGGTCAATAATTTCCTGACCCTCACGGACAAAAGCAGCGAGTTGTTCGTCTCCCTCGCGGATTTCGTCACAGCGCTCGACGATGATTTGAACACCGCTCCATGCGGCCAGAATCGCGCTGCGATCACTCGAATCGATCTGTCGCGCCAGCTTGACCGCGTCAGTC
>JAIOHN010000381.1 GCA_019912985.1 Anaerolineae bacterium
GGTCTATGATGCTCAACCGTCCACTACGCCCAGCACTGCTCTGACCACCAGCCAGCTTGATACCTGGATTGACCTGCAGGCGGCGCTTCATGCCGTTACTGAACAGGTCGCTCAACGAGATAACGCGCTCTATCTGCTGGCGCTGTATGCACTGCTGCAATACTGGCTGCGGCCCAAAATCTGGAAGCTGGCCTTGATCTGGCTGTCGCTGGCGGTCAGCCTGCTGATTTACGAGGTGTCTTATCCACTGGTGTTTTTCGCGCCGCTGCTGTTGGTATGGCTGCAAAAAGGGGTGAACCGCCGTGTGATCCGGGTGAGCTTGCTGTGGTATCTCGTGCCAACGATCACATTTGTGCGCAGCCTGATCTATATCTTCCAGCCTGCCAGTATGCAGCGCAATCTGCTGGAAGCGGGAACGCAGACCAGCGGCGGATTGCTCAGCGCGATTCCAGAGATGCTCAACAGTCTTATACTGGCCTATGCGCGGCATTTTGCCATCGGTTGGCGAATCGCGCTGGAACAGCTTGGCGACAATCCCCTCTATCTCGTGCTTGGCATTGTGGCGCTGGTGGTGGCGGCTGGTGCAGTGGTCATGCTCTACCGTCGCAGAGAGGCTGTTTCATCCGATTTTTTACGACGCAGCCTGTTGTTTGCAGTGGTCGGCGTGGCCTTTATCGGGCTGGCGATCCTGCTTTATCTGCCGACTTCGCGGCGATATGAGGACTGGCGCGTTTACTACTTTTCCTCTATCGGCGGTGCGCTGGCGACGGCGATGGTCATGCTGGCGTTGAGTTACGTGATTTCACGGCGCTGGGTTTATGTGATTTTCAGTGCGGTGATGTGCCTGTTGGTCGGATTGGGAACGATACGCCTGCTGTACCAGCACCAGCGCTTTGCTGACGCCGCGCTTGATGAGCAGTACGTCCTGGGCGAAATTACGGAGCGGGTGCCGCAGTTGACAGCGGATGCGGTTTTTTTGCTGGTCGCGCCTCCGGATGAAGCGCCGTTGCAACACATCGGCAATCTCGATCGAGCGGTTTCCCTGCGGGCGGCGCTGTCATTTATCTATCAGAATTACGACCGCGTGGTGAATGCCGCCATCTGCTACTCGCCCTGGGATGCATGCGAGTTTACAGCAGACAGCGTGGCCTTGAGTATGGCTAACCCGCGCGAGTATGCTTACGAGCAGGTGTTGATTTTTGAGGCATCGGCCAAGACCGGCCTCACGCTGCTGGAACAGTTTCCACCACACCTGTTGGATACACCGCCTGCGGATTATGATCCGCAGCAGTTGATTAATGCTGATGCCGCGCCACCTGCGCGCGTGCATACGTTGTTCAATGCCTGGCCGGTCCCATTTGATTACCCGATGATTGATGCGGAATCATTTGCACAGTTCGCGCAGCCGATTTACGCAGCGGATCAACCGGTGCTGCTTGGTGTAACGAGCGAAACGTGCAGTGGTCGCTCAGACTGCCAGTTGGAGAGATGGTTATCCGGGCAGGTGGTGGATGTGCCTGAATCCGAGCGCTTTTATATCACGCCGATGCAGATACCGGATAACACGCAGCAGGCGGCATTAAGCGACCTGATTGCGGGAAGCGACACTGTCTGGTATCTGCAAACCAGCGCGCAAAACCCAGCACTGGATGCATATCTGGATGTCGTGCGGGCGGATTTTGGGGTGTATCGCAATGCCCCCTGGAACAGCGACACCTTCCCGGCAGTGACCATCTACCATCGTAAACCGGATAACCTGGCTGAGATGTTCCGCTTTGGCGAGGGTATCAGCTTGCAAAGCTGGACACTGCATGAGGATGTGCAGGTCGCGCCATGTCAGACGGTGACGGTCAGCAGTTGGTGGCAGGCCGAAGCTATGATTGATCGCAATTACAGCATGACGCTGGTGCTGGCGGGCGCGGATGGGGTAGGCGTGGCGCAAACGGATGGCGCGCCAGCGGGTGTGCTGACCCAGCTCTGGCGGCCGGGCGATGCCTATCTGGATGAACGGGTGCTGGCGGTTCCCTGTGATATTCAGCCTGGGCAGTATGCACTGCTGATGGGATGGTACGACGCTGAAGACATCACGCCGCTGCCTTATTCCACTGCCAATGGCGATCCGGGTGGTAATCTGTTGTATCTGACGACGCTGGTAGTGGAGTGAGTGGCATGACAGAAGCGCTGCGCATCGCGGTCGATATTACCCACCCGGCGCATTTTCACTTTTTCAAAAACGCCATCCTTGAATGGCGGCAGCAGGGCCATGATGTGCTGATTTTATCGCGCGATAAAGACTTGACATTGCAACTGCTGGATGAGGCGGGCTGGACTCACCAGTGCCTGAGCCGGGTGCGGCATGGCATGACCGGGCTGGCGCTGGAGCTGGTCGAGCACAGTGCGGGTGTGTGGCGGGCGCTGCGGCGGCACCGGTCGCAGGTAGTGACGGCCATCGGCGGGACGTTCATCGTTCACCCGGCGCGCTTGTTGGGTATTCCGTCGCTGGTGTTTTACGATACCGAAAACGCGACCCTCTCCAATCGCATCACCTATCCGACGGCGACGCGCATCTTTACGCCGCGCGCTTACCGGCATGACCTGGGACCGAAGCAGATTCGCTATGACGGCTTTCAGGAACTGCCTTATTTGCATCCCAACCGCTTCACGGCGGACCCGTCCAAACTGGCTGTGGAAGGGCTGACGCCGGGCGAACCATTTACCTTCGTGCGGCTGGTGGCCTGGGGCAGTCATCACGATGTACATGATTATGGCGTGCAGGATGTGCATGAGGTGGTCCGCCGTCTGGAACCCTATGGCCGCGTGCTGATCAGTTCCGAGTCACCGCTGCCGGATGATCTGCGGCGGTATGAGCGGCGTGGCACCGTGGGCGATGTGCATCACGTGCTGGCGTTCGCGCGCCTGTTTTTTGGCGAGAGCGCGACGATGGCAAGCGAGGCGGCGCAGTTGGGTGTGCCGGGCATTTTCCTCTCAACGTCCAGCCGGGGATATACGGATGAACTGGAGCAGCGCTACCAGATGGTGTTTAACTTCAACGGAGCGCAGGCGCTGCAAGCACAGGCGCTGGCACAGGCTGAGCAAATCCTTTCCGACCCCGAATCAGCAGCCATTTTTGGCCAGCGTCACGCGGCGATGATGGCCGAACAGATCGACGTGACGGCTTATATTGTCGAGCAGGTCGAGCGTTATGCCAGAGGAAACCGCTTGTAATTCCCCGGTGAGCCTGCTATTTTTGTGACCATCAATGGCAAGAAGGAAGTAAACGCATGAAGCCCAACGCTGGATATGCGGACCCCACTGTTTTGACCGAAGCAGCCAATCCTCAGTTGATTATGGATGCGGATTATGTGCATTCCGATAACGATCCCCGTGTGTCGATTGTCATCCCGGCATATAACGAAGAGGAAGTCATCGGCGGCATTCTGGATGAGCTGCAAGAAGGGGATTACTACGAGATCATCGTCGTCGATGACGGCTCGAAGGATAACACGATTGCCATCGCCGAAGAACATGGTGCAAAGGTCGTGCGCCATCCTTATAACATCGGCAATGGCGCAGCCGTAAAATCTGGCATCCGGGCGGCGACGGGGGATGTGATCGTGCTGATGGATGCCGATGGACAGCACCCACCGTCGAATATCCCGCGTATGCTGGCGCTCATCGGGGATTACGATATGATTGTCGGCGCGCGCACTGCCGAATCACAGGCGCAGCTTTACCGGCGGATAGCGAATGCGCTGTTCAACCGTTACGCCTCGTATATTGTGGGTTATCCGATTCCCGACCTGACCTCCGGTTTTCGGGTGATTAAAGCGCCGCTGGTCAAGCGCTTTGTTTATCTGCTGCCCAACGGTTACTCCTATCCCTCAACAATTACGATTGCCATGTTTCGCTCCGGTTTTCGCGTGCGTTATGAGCCGATTGTCTCCCCGGCACGCATCGGTGTGAGCAAAATTCGCCCGCTGAAAGACGGCTTTCGCTTCCTGCTGACGATCACGCGGCTGGGAACCATGTTCGTGCCGCTGAAGATCTTCCTCCCGGTTAGCTTGCTGTTCTTTGGCGTGGGGGCAAGTTATGGCGCATGGCTGCTGATCTACCGGACACGCTTCAGCAATATGGCGGCGCTGCTGATTACCGTGGGAATCGTGGTCTTTCTGGTGGGGTTGATCGCCGAACAGATCGCGCTGCTGCGCATGTCGAACACCACGCGCGACGATTAATCGCCGTCTATTGCAGCCGGATGCGTGGGTTTAAGACCGCGTAGAGGATGTCGGCGGTGAGATTGGCGATGGCGAAAAAGAAGATGATAATCATCACCACGGCTTGAATCACGGGCAGATTCTTCTGTTTCACAGCCTCGACCAAGAGCGCGCCCAGGCCGCGATAATTAAAAACATTCTCGATCACGACCAGCCCGCCGATCAACCAGCCAACGCTCAACGCGATGACGGTGATAGTGGGCAGCAGCGCATTACGAAGCACATGCTTGAAAATGATCTGGCGGCGCGGCAGCCCCTTGAGCGTGGCCGTGCGGACATAAGGCTTCTTGATCTCGTCAATTACCCCGGCACGTGCCATCCGCGAGACATAACCGAGCAGGACGAAGGTCGCCGTAATGGACGGCAGCAGCAAAATGCGAATCCAATCGCCGAAGGTGCCTTCGGTAGGGATGGTGGCTGTCGCTGGGAGCCAGCCAAGCTGCAAGGCGAAGATGTTGATGAGCACCAGCCCGGTCACAAACTCTGGCAAGCCGACCACCGACAGTGACAGCACGGAAATGCTGCTGTCGATCCAGGTGTTTTCGCGTAGGGCGGCGATGATTCCCAGCAGAATCGACAGTGGAATGCTGAGGACGAGCGTCATGAGTCCCAATCGTAAGGTATTGCCCAATCGCTCTCCGACCAGCGGCAGCACTTCCTGATTATCGCTGCTGAAAGAACGTCCCCAATCCCCCTGCACAAAGCGCGACAGCCAGTTGACATACTGCTGCGGAATCGGGTCATTGAGGCCGAATTCCTCACGTAGATTGGCGATGGCCTGTTCCGAGGCTTCGCGCCCCAGGATAAGGCGGGCCGTATCCCCTGGCAGCAGCTGCGTCAGCGCAAAAATAAGCAGCGAAGTCACCAGCATGGTGATGACCAGCAGGAACAGGCGGCGAATCAGGTAACGCAGCATGGGGTCTCAGTCTTTCTCCGATTGCAGCGCGATTAATTCCTCAATGGGGATGTGACAGCGGATGAAATGGCCTTCGCCTGCATCGCGCCAGGGTGGAGCCTTCTCTTCGCAGATTGCGCCGATTTTGCGCGGGCAGCCCGTGTGGAAGCGACATCCAGAGGGGATATTGCGCGCGCTTGGCACATCGCCTTCAAGCCGGATCGTCCCATGCTGGTGGGTGGGGTCGGGCACAGGGATGGACGAGAGCAGCGCTTCCGTGTAAGGATGCGACGGCGGGTTGTACACATCCTCGTTGTCACCCTCTTCGACAATTTCGCCCAGATACATCACCACAATCCAGTCCGCGAGATAAGCGATCACATCCAGGTCGTGCGAAATAAAGAGATAGGATGCGCCTTTCTCTGCACGAAGGTCCTTGAGCAGGTTGATAATCACCGCCTGTACCGAGACATCCAGCGAGGAGGTTGGCTCGTCGGCCACAATCAGGGCCGGGTTGCCAGCAAAAGCGCGGGCGATGGCAACGCGCTGTTTCTCCCCGCCGCTGAGTTCGCTCGGATAACGGTCGGCATATTGTGATGTCAGACGCACGGCTTCCAGCAGTTCCACCACGCGTTCGCGTATCTGCTGCTGGGTAAGCGGTTCGCCTGCCAGCAGTCGCAGCGGGCGTTCTAACGCCTGCCCCACGGTCTGGTAGGGATTGAGGGCATCGTTGGGGTTCTGGAACACCATACGCAGATTGCGCAGCGCTTCGCGGTCGCGGTGCGCCAGGTCAAGGTTGATCCTGACACCACACAATTCGATCTCGCCGTCATCCGCCGGATTGAGCGCGACAATGGCGCGGGCCAGCGTGGTCTTGCCACTGCCACTTTCGCCCACCAGGCCCAGGGTCGAGCGTTCACGGATGCGCAGTGAGACATCATCCACCGCGTGGACATACTGCGCTTTGCGCCCCAGCAGGCGGTCAAACATGGACTGCTCGCCGAAGTACTTGTGGATGTGCTCGGCCTCCATCACATAATTCTCGCGTGGTGGGGCGCTGGTGGCTTTTTCCTGCGGCTGCGTGGGGAGTATCAATTCGCCGCTGGCGATCTCCTGCCAGCGATGGCATTTCACGGTGCGGTTCTCGTGAACATTATCGAGCGACGGTTTTTCGTCAAAGCAGACTTGCAGGGCGACCGGGCAGCGTGGTGCAAAGACACAGCCTGTAGGCCGCTCAGTCAGGGAAGGCGCGACGCCTTCGATCGTGAATAAGCGCGTCTCGGTGCCCTGGGTAACATGAGGC
>JAIOHN010000040.1 GCA_019912985.1 Anaerolineae bacterium
TGCCTGGACCTGGGATGAACACACGCAGCAGTATTATTTTCACCAGTTCGATCCCAAGCAGCCTGACCTGAACTGGCGCAATCCCGATGTGCGAGCGGCGATGATGGATGTGCTGCGCTTCTGGATGAAACGCGGGGTCGATGGCTTCCGCATGGATGTGGTATATGTCATCTGGAAACACCCTGAGATGCCCGACCAACCGCTGATTGAGGGCATTATCGGGCGCGGCGAACAGGACAAATTCGCCCGTCAGCAGCAGATCTACGCGCTGAATTACGAGGGTGTGCATGACATCATGCGCGAAATCCGCCAGACACTTGATGAATACGGTGCGGTCGCAATTGCCGAGCTGTGGCTGCCTGTCGAGGAGCGGATGCTGTACTACGGCACGCCTGAAAAACCGGAATTCCACATTCCGTTCAATTTCGATTTTGTTGGGACAGATGTGCGTGAAACCTGGGATGCGGACTTTTTCCGCAAAAGTGTCGAAGCGCATGAGACTGCGCTGCCCGGCAGCGAATGGCCGAATTATGTGCTGGGCAATCATGACATCCCACGGCTTGCCTCGCGTTATGGCAGCCAGGCCCGCGCCCGCATCGCCGCGATGATGCTGCTCACACTGCGTGGAACGCCCACGCTTTACATGGGGGATGAGCTGGGCATGGTCAATGGCGATATTGCCCCGGATGAAATCCAGGACCCGCAGGGGAAGATTCTGGGCGTCGCCCACACCCGTGATGTGGTCCGCACGCCCATTCAGTGGGACGACAGCCCCTACGCAGGTTTCAGCACGACCAAACCCTGGCTGCCGGTGAATGATGATTATCCCCAACGAAATGTCGAAAGCCTGTTGCAGGATGCGCATTCGATTCTGACGCTGTACTGTAAACTGCTAAAATATCGCAAGGAACTGGCATCGCTGGCGGTGGGCGCTTACCGGAGTGTGGATGCACCAGAAGGCGTTTTTGCCTATGAACGCTACTACGAGGGCGAACGGCATCGA
Source organism: Anaerolineae bacterium (assembly GCA_019912985.1). Classification (GTDB taxonomy): domain Bacteria; phylum Chloroflexota; class Anaerolineae; order Aggregatilineales; family Phototrophicaceae; genus JAIOHN01. The sequence goes on from JAIOHN010000040.1 coordinate 1,004, forward strand.
GTTCTGTTGAACTTTACAGCCGAAGGGGTTTCTCTCCCATTTGAAGGTGAAGGGAAAATTCTCATCAGCACCCACCTGGATCGGGATGACTCCGTGAGCAAAGCGGTCACGCTGCGCCCGGATGAAGGTGTTGTGATTACGCTGCAATAAACAAAGAGGGTCACCAATTCGATGATTGGTGACCCTCACATAATCCAAAACCGCCTTTCGGCCTTATTTCACGCCACCCAGTGTCAGACCGCCCACAATCCAGCGCTGTGCGGCAAAGAACAGCGTCAGGATCGGGATAGACACCAGAATGGACATGGCCGCGAATTTCTGCATATCAGGCGGGGCGTTGTTACCGCCGTTCGACATACTGACCAGCGCCATTGCCAGCGTGTAGTCCTGCACACTGCCCGTCAGGAACACCCAGGACAGGATAAACTCCGTCCACGACCCCATAAAGCTGAACAGGATCACAATGGCGAAGGCAGGCAAAGCCAGCGGCAGCATGATGCGGAAAAAGGTGCTGATGCGGCCTGCACCATCAATCAACGCGGCTTCTTCCAGGTCTTTGGGGATAGTATCGAAGTAGCCTTTGAGATTCCAGATGGCGAAAGGTAGCTGACCGGAAGCAAAGGCCAATGACAACCCGAAAAGCGTCTCGCGCAGGTTGAGCGTGGCCGGGTTGCTCCCCAGCAATCGAGATTGGATGGTACTCGTTCCCAGCGCCAGCGTCAGGGCGGTAAACAGGGCGATCGCCATGATATTGATCAGGGTGCGCGGCTCAATGACGTTCCGCAGTGCGTACACCAGCAGCCACACCAGTGCTGCGCCGATTAATGCCCCAACCCATGCCAGCAGATAGTAAGGCAGCACTTGAATCAGCGCCTGGTTACGAATCGTGGCGACCTCGCCTTCAACAGTATCAAACTCGGCCTGGGCATCAAACAACTGGGTTTCCAGCGCATCCAACGACGCCTGCCCTTCGGTCACGGCCTCGCCAGCCCGCTGCGCGCTGTCCTCGGCACTGGCAACGTCATCTTCCGCTTCGGTCACTGCATCTGAGAGCGCGGTCAGCGCTGCCTCTGCGCTCTCTTCGTCGAGCGTGGTCTGTACGCTCTGTAAAGTATCGAGCACAGTCGTATCTTCATTATTGGCTGCCTGTTGATCCTCAATACGCGCTTGCAGGAAGGAAGCCAGATCATCGCTGTTTTGCGCATCGGTGTTGATGGCGCTCAAGGTTGCCAGATTATCACGTGCCGCAGCCGCAGCCGCTGCCGCACGTTCGGCTGTACGTTCACGGCGAGGCAGGCTTTGCGCAAACCCATCATAGGAATCTTTGATCTCATCCAAGGGCTGGGACGCCACTTCCAGCGGGGCATCAATCACCTGGCTATAGACCGGGTTCCGCTGGAAAAGCACTGCGAATGTGATGATGATGCAGACCAGCGCCAGCAGGGCTACAAAGCCAGTCACCACCTGTGGACTGGGGTTAAACGAACGCTCCTCGTCGTGCTTGAG